>CAYWHY010000035.1:0-19461 GCA_964458255.1 uncultured Lachnospiraceae bacterium
TAATAAAATCACAAAAAAGAATTATACTATTTAAATATTGGAGGCTTTTTCATGTATCAGATTCATTTTAATCACCCCATTCATATATATTTCATAGGCATTGGCGGTATCAGTATGAGCGGTCTTGCCGAAGTATTGCTGAAAAAAGGATTTGTGGTATCAGGCTCTGACAGGCAGCCGTCTTCGCTGACCAAAAATCTCGAAGCAAACGGTGCTCATATTTTTTACGGTCAGAAATATGAAAACATTTCTCCCGATATTCAGGTAGTTGTTTATACCAGCGCCATCGCAAAGGATAATCCCGAACTGGTTGCTGCCGGGGATTTGTCTATTCCTACCCTTACAAGAGCACAACTTTTGGGACAAATGATGAAAAACTACAACACTCCCATTGCCATCAGCGGAACGCACGGAAAAACCACTACTACCTCCATGATATCGGAAATATTACTTGCCGCAGATACCGACCCAACGCTTTCTATCGGAGGTATCTTAAAAACCATAAACGGCAATATCCGGGTAGGACACGGAGAACTTTTTGTAACGGAAGCCTGTGAATATACCAACAGCTTTTTAAGCTTTTTCCCCAAAATCAGCATAATCCTCAATGTAGAAGAGGATCATTTGGACTTCTTCAAAGATATTGAAGATATCCGTAACTCTTTTCACCTTTTTGCACAGCTTTTGCCAAAAGAGGGAACCTTAATCATAAACGGAGCAATCCCGCAAATGGAACAAATCACACAGGGCATCAAATGCCACGTAATTACTTATGGTGATTCTTCCTCTTACGATTACAGTCCCTGCGATATTTCTTATAACGGAACAGGCTGTGCCACTTTTACCGTAAACGCTCCTGACGGCTCTAAGGATACCATTTCCTTAGGTGTGCCGGGCGAACACAATGTTTACAATGCCCTTGCAGCCATTGCCCTTTGTGATCTTCTTTCCATTGACCGGCAAATTGTCAAAGAAGCGCTTTCCGCTTTTAAGGGAACCGACCGCCGTTTTGAATACAAAGGCTCCTTTAACGGAGTCTCCATAATAGATGATTATGCACATCATCCCACAGAAATTACTGCAACTTTACAAGCCGCGGCAAATTACCCGCACCGAAAATTATGGTGTATCTTCCAACCTCATACTTATACACGGACAAAATCCTTTCTGAAGGATTTCGCCAAAGCACTTTCCCTAGCAGATGAAATTATTTTGCCTCCCATATATGCAGCACGTGAAACGGATACCCTGGGTATCAGTTCCGAAACCTTAAAATCAGAAATTGAGTCTCTCGGAAAAAGCTGTTACTATTTTCCTACTTTTAAAGAAATCGAAAATTTCGTCAAAACCAAATGTCAAAACGGAGATTTGTTGATAACTATGGGAGCAGGAGATGTTGTAAATATCGGCGAAAACCTATTAAGGTGATTTTTTATCCACAATATCCACATTTTCCACACTCTTCAAAAGTCTCTCAAACCCTTGAAAACACTGGATTTTTTGGCAAAATTGCTATTTGCATTTTCAAAATGTTATGTTATAATTCAACTTGCTTTAAATAAATGTAAATAATGAGAGTAGGGGATGACTTTATGAGTCGTTTTACGGTTTATCAGGATAATTATGCCGACACCACCATTGTGTCCAACTTATTTATTGATGAATACATGAAAGAGGCCAATGATGCACAACTAAAAATTTATTTATATCTTCTTCGGATGATGAGTGCCCATTTAGCAACCAGTGTTTCCGACATTGCGGATAAATTTAATCACACCGAAAAAGATGTTATGCGCGCATTAAAATACTGGGAAAAGAATAAACTGCTTTCCCTGGAATATGACGATGCCAAAAATCTTTGCGGCATCCGTCTTTTGGATGTAGCAAGTCGCAAAGCAGGTAATGACGTTGTTCCTTTGGCATGTGTCGTTCCCATTCCTTCGAAGGGAGCTTCTCTTTCCGAAAGAGTCATACCCGCCAAAGCTGCAGAAGAAAAAAACACTTACGAAAAACCTTCTTACACGCCGGATGAATTACGTGATTTTAAGAACAATGAGGAAACCTCCCAGATTTTATTTGTGGCAGAGCAATACCTTGGTAAGCCGTTAAGTACTTCCGAAATCAGAACCATACTTTTCTTTTCGGACAAACTTGCATTTTCTGCAGATTTAATTGATTACTTAATCCAATATTGCGTAGAAAAAGGAAAAAAAGATTTCAGATACATAGAAAAAGTAGCTGTCAGCTGGGCAGAGGAAGGCATTACCACTCCGAAGCAGGCTGCCCGGGTTGCCCGCAAATACGACAAAATTGTGTATGACGTCATGAAGTCACTTGGCAAAACAAGTACTCCGACCAAAACAGAAGCGGATTACGTAACCAAATGGGTAAAAGAATACTGTTTTGCAGAAGATATCATATCAGAGGCCTGCAAACGTACCGTTTTGGCAACGGACAAGCATCGTTTTGAATACGCAGACAGCATTTTAAGCAGCTGGTACAAAGGAAATGTTCATCACAAGGCTGACATCAGGCTTATTGATGATGCTTTTGCCAGAAAAAAATCTTCCTCAAAGACTACTTCCGTCGCCAGTCAGTTTAATCAATTCATGCAGACGGATTATGATTTTGAAGCTCTCGAAAAAGAGATTTTGAGCAATTAAAAAGGAGAAGCACTGTGGCACTTACCAATTCCCAGCACGACACCATTATTCGTGGTTTCGAAGCCAGACAAAACAAAAACCGTCGCTTACTCGACGAGCGTATTGCTTATGTTTACTCCCACATTGAGGGTTACAGGGAAATTGATGAATCCATTTCTTCCATTTCCGTAGAACAGGGTAAAAAACTTCTTGCCGGAGATATCGGCGCACTGGATGAATTAAAAAATATTCTTGCGAACCTTTCATCCATGAAGAAGCAGCTGCTGGTATCCGCCAATCTTCCGGAAAATTATTTAGACCCCGTTTATGATTGTCCCGATTGTAAAGATACAGGTTATCAGGACGGTGTTAAATGTCATTGCTTTAAAGAAGCGGAAATCACTCTTCTTTATGAGCAGTCCGGTATCCGTCAGATGTTGGAAAATGAAAACTTTTCAACACTTTCCTATGAATATTACGATGGGGATGCACTTCTTCGTTTCAAGAATACTGTTACTACCTGCAAAAATTTTATCAAAAATTTTAATTCAGACTACCACAATCTGTTCTTTTATGGTACAGTAGGTACGGGAAAATCCTTTTTATCCGGTTGTGTGGCAAAAGAACTGATTGAAAGCGGACATTCCGTTATATATTTTAGTGCCTCTGCACTGTTTGACACTCTTTCCAAGGCAAAATTCGATTACAAAAACACCGAAGATTTACATAAAGCTTACGAAGATTTGTTTACATGTGATTTGCTGATTATTGATGACTTGGGAACCGAGTATACAAATAATTTCGTAAATTCAGAGTTGTTTTCCCTGATTAACGAACGCCATTTAAAACAAAAGGCTGTTATTATTTCCACAAACCTTTCTCTGGAAGATTTTCGCAACCGTTATTCCGACAGGATATTTTCCAGAATTACCAGTAATTACGAAATATGTAAAATTACCGGTCCGGATATCCGGATGTATAAAAAGAAACTTCAAAACAGAAAGTGAGGTACCTTCATGGTTCAGCGCGAAGAAACAAGAAACTTGGAAACAATCCCCGTAGGCTCCCTTGGCATCATTCCTTTGGAAGGATGTAAATCTCTCGGTCAGAAAGTGAATGACTATCTGGTAGAATGGAGAACCGTCCGTGAAAGCGAACACAAAGAAAGCCTTGCATTTGCAGGCTATCAGCGTGATTCCTTTATTTTACAGGCTAAAGTTCCCCGCTTTGGCTCCGGTGAAGCAAAGGGTGTCATTATGGAATCTGTACGTGGTACAGACCTTTACATTTTGGTTGACGTAGCAAACTACAGTCTGACTTATTCCCTCAGCGGTCATCAAAATCACATGTCTCCTGATGATCACTATCAGGATTTAAAAAGAATTATTGCCGCTGTGGGCGGTAAAGCAAGAAGGATTACAGTCATTATGCCCTTCTTATATGAGAGCAGGCAACACAAAAGAACCGCAAGAGAATCCCTTGACTGCGCTTTAGCACTTCAGGAAATGGTAAATATGGGTGTTGACAATATCATTACCTTTGACGCACATGACCCCAGAGTACAAAATGCCATTCCTCTTCATGGATTTGAAACGGTCCAGCCAACCTATCAGTTTATCAAGAATCTCTTAAGGAATCAGAACGACCTGAAGATTGATTCTGACCATATGATGATTATCAGTCCTGACGAAGGCGGTATGGGACGTGCTATTTATATGGCCAACGTTTTAGGCCTTGATATGGGTATGTTCTACAAAAGACGTGATTACACACGAATTGTGGACGGACGTAATCCCATTGTTGCACATGAATTTTTAGGTTCTTCCGTAGAAGGCAAAGACATGGTTATCATTGATGATATGATTTCCTCAGGCGAAAGTGTTATCGAAGTGGCTACCGCTCTTAAGGAAAGAAAAGCCAACAAAATTTTCATCTGCACTACATTCGGCTTGTTCACAAACGGTTTAGACCGTTTTGATAAAGCATACGAGCACGGTATTATTGACAGAGTGCTTACCACCAATCTGGTTTACCAGACTCCCGAGCTTTTATCCAGAGCATGGTATATCAACTGTGATATGAGCAAATACATCGCTTACTTAATCGATACCTTAAATCACGATGCATCCATCAGTGATTTACTGGTTCCTAACGATCGTATCCAGAATGTTGTTGCAAAGTACAAACGCGGAGAAGAAATCGACTGATTTTTATTTTAACGTCAAGAAGCTGTAAGTTGGCAGTTCATCTGCTTTCTTACAGCTTCTTGTTGTTATGTCAATAAAACTTACCTTTTTCCGTTTACTTCGTATACATATAACACATAAGGTGAATCTTCCATCTCAAAGCTTTTCAAAAATGCAAGCTCATTTTCTTTGGCATTGGCAAGCTCTATTCTTGAGAATATATACTTTCCTCCAAGCCCTTTTAAAGCCTCTGTATTGATATAAATGTTATTGTCCGTCACCTGATAAGACCTTGTTGCCGCAACAATTGACAAATCGGTTCCGGAATACAAATATGCCCGGGCTCCCCATGTATCATAATAATCCTTTGTGGCAGGCACCCTTAGTAATGCCGGGGCAATCACTTCCCTAAAGGCTTCTTTATAAGCCTGATCATAAAATCCCAGATAACCATCCAATGTTGCAATATCATTATATTCCAGAATAGCAGGATGAAACCCATAAGCAACCGACCATTCTCCTTCATATCCGATTTCTTTTTTTGCCTGTTCAAACAAAGCCACCGAATAAAACTCTTCGTAATTTAATTGATCAGACTCTTTTCCTTTCAGCAGTTCATATGTTTTTGCCACACAGGTATGATACAGATCATTATATCCGGTATCAGAAAATACGATTATTAACACTGCTGCAAATGCCAATCCATTGGCACCATAGCGCCACCATTTAATATCTGTATCATATAATCGCTTAAGTACCAGAAAGAATGCCGCATACCACACAAAGGGATTAAAAAAGATGGTTCTGTTAAACTGCCAGCCCGTAAGCGGCGGCAAAATAGTTTCAATCAGGCTCCGGAAATCTTCCCAATAGTAAATCCCATAAATAACACTGTTAAATAGCAGTGACAGCATAAAAAGATTATATCCATCATGAAAAACAGCTTTCCTGTTTTTCTTTACCACATAAGATGCGTTAAGATAAATAAAATAAATCAGGCAAACCGGCATAACCAGATAAGTATGCACGCTTTCCGCATGAAACATTCCCCGCGAAAAGCCTTCCCACACAGTTTTAACAATATCTGTTGCTCCGTAGCTTCCCGCTTCCATGGTAGAGCGTATGGTTTCTGTATCACTTAACAGCATCACACCAAACAAACGATATTCACAAACAATATATCCCACCGACAAAACTGCAATGCCAAGAAGTATTCTTCCCGGGAACTTCCCATCACGAATCCAAAGCCATAACAGTGCGACCACCATATAAGCCAATATAAATAAACCAAAATAAGAAAAATATGAAAGAAGCGGATATAAAAATAAGCATGCATACCACTTCCATGAAGGTTCTTGATAAATTTTTCGGAACAAATACACCACTAACGGAATCGATGCAAAAGGAATCCCGAATGCAGGAAATACATTTAGCACTCCGTAAGCAAGTCCCACTGTCCATACAAGCGGTTTATACCTGCCATACTGCCCGCCGTAAAAATCCTTTGCCAGCAAAACAGCAGACGCAACCGCAATCACTATTTTCAAAAGATAACCTGTTACATACGCATCATATGAGGGCATTATCATATAAAGCATTGTATAAAGGGAAAATTCCGACGGCAGGTTATCCCTGCTGATACCCGCCAAAAAAGGAACATCCACATTATGTGCCCAAAAAGCACTTGTATTTTTCAGCATTTGAAACTGCGCCACAAATAAATCCAAATTATCATGAACCGCAATCATACTGCTTTCTCCAAAACCCAAAAACACCAGTGCAGCAAACACAATAAAGCCTGTTGTAACAATGAAATACCATTTGTCTATTATTTTTTTCAAGCTTCCATCTCCTATGATATAATCGAAAAGCCTGACAAAAGTCAGGCTGTCGCAAGTCCTATATTAATTCTCCGTCTCAGTTTTTCTCTGGCGCATTTCTTTTTCACATACCAGTGTATAGCGATACTCGAAATCCCTTCTGTTTTTCTGTGTCATATTGGACAGCATCAGTCCTGCAAAGAAAGACTGAATTGCAGCAAGCATTGTAAACCCACAGACAATCAGAGTAGGAAATTTCAAAACCAGGCCTGTCCGAATATATTCTATCAGCACGGGAACAAAAAACAGCACGGCAATCATGGCCAGCAAAAACGACAACAGGCTAAAGAAACCAAAAGGTTTGTAATCTCTATAAAGCCTGAATATGGTTCCAAGCACTTTAAGACCGTCTGAATATGTATTCAGCTTGGAAACACTTCCCTGCGGCCTGTCTCTGTAATCCACAATCACATTGTCAATCTGCATGTTATTATACACAGCGTGAATGGTCATTTCGGTTTCAATCTCAAATCCCTTTGATAATACGGGAAATGTCTTTACAAATCCATAACCGAACGCACGGAAACCTGTCATAATATCCTTTACATCACAGTCAAACAAATGATTGATGCTGGCACGAACCAGGCTGTTTCCCACGTTATGAAAAGGACGTTTATTCTCAGAAAAATAGGTGGAGGAAAGTCTGTCTCCCACTACCATATCCGCATTATGATTTAAAACCTTATCTACCATTTCCTGAGCAAACTCCATGGGATAAGTATCATCTCCGTCTACCATGATATAACATCTTGCTTCTATCTCACGGAACATCCGGCGAATTACACTTCCTTTTCCCTGCACATACTCATGGCGTACCACTGCCCCCGCTTTTTTTGCAAGCTCTACTGTATGGTCCGTGGAATTATTGTCATATACATATATCACGGCTTCCGGTAGTGCTGCTTTGGCATCCGACACTACCTTTGCAATGGTTTTTTCTTCATTATAGCACGGAATTAAGACTGCTATCTTGTCCATCTTAACTATCCTTTCTTCATTTCTTATAAGAAAAGTTTTCAATCACTCCTATACACTTTGACATTCATTTTATCAAAAAACGCTTCATTCGTCCAGTTATACCTAAAACAAAAGACAACTTCTGCTTCTCTTGAAAAAAAACACCACATCATATATACTAATTAAATACTCTGAATTTTTTAGAAAGAAGATGTGACCATGACTCGATTTTTATTAACAGTGTGTTTTGTTGTTTTATTTTTAATAGGCAGTATTCCTCTTTTGATTGCAGAATGGATAATAGGCAAATTCAATATGGATATCAAAAACAAAAGCTCCCTTGCCATTGTCAACTGGGGATTTCGTGTTTGTCTGTTTTTGGCAGGCACCGAAATTGATGTTAGAGGTGAACAAAACGTCCCTAAGAATGAACCGGTCCTCTATATCTGCAATCACAGAAGCTTTTTTGACATCCTGCTTACTTACGTCAGAGTACCGGGACCGACAGGTTATATTGCCAAAAAAGAAATGCTCAAATGGCCCCTGCTTGTAAACTGGATGAAAAATCTGCATTGTCTTTTTCTTGACAGAAGTGATATCAAACAGGGACTTACCGTAGTTCTTACCGCTATCGAAAAGATAAAATCCGGCATTTCCATCTGCATTTTCCCGGAAGGCACCAGAAACAAGGACAAACATACTTTTATGGAGTTCCACGAAGGGAGTTTTAAGATTGCCACCAAAACAGGCTGTCCCATTGTTCCCATCACACTCTACAACTCAGCAGGTATTTTCGAAGACCAGTTTCCAAAAATCGTAAAGACAAGAGTTGTCTTGGAATACGGGAAACCCTTTTATGTAAAAGATCTGCCCGGGGAAGATCAGAAACGTGTCGGTGCATATACACAAAATATTATAAAAGAAACTTATTTTAAAATCAAAGAAGAATCAGGCGAATAATCCGCCTGCTCCTTTTTACTAATCAGATTTTATTCAAAACTCTTCTCCAAATATTCCACTACCTTTTCAAAATGCATGCCGTGAGATGCCTTTACCAGTATGCTGTCCTGTGGCTTCAAGATTTCATTAAGCTTTTCAAGCATTTCATCTCTTGTCTCAAAATAATAAACTTTCTTCTTTTCCGCTGCCACAAGACCCGCTCCTTTAGCAGAGCATGCACTTTCATACATGTTCTTTGAGAGTGTTCCTACGCAAATCAGTACATCGATACCTTTTTCGACGGCATAAGCACCCACTTCTCCATGAAGTTCACATTCTCTTTCACCCAGTTCAAACATATCTCCAAGCACCGCCACTTTTCTGCCAAGTGCCATAGAAAGCAGGTCAAGTGCCGCTTTCACGGAAACCGGATTGGCATTGTAACAATCGTCAATTACCGTGCTTCCGGAAAGAGAGAGCACATTGCTTCTGCCGCCCACCGACTGTACCTTGGCAATCCCTGCCTGTATCTGTTCTTTTGTAAGACCCAGACATTTCCCCACTGCAGCTGCCGCCAGCGCATTATAAACCATATGTCCGCCGGGAAGCGGTATGTCTACCGGGAACACTTCAAGTCCCATATGAACAGTTGCCTGTGTACCATACAGACCCTTATTCATGATACCGGAAGCATAAATCTCATTAGATGGCGAGAGTCCAAAGTGCATGGGTTGATTGTCACATGCAGGTGATACTTTTATCAGCATGTCGTCATCGCCATTTACAAAGATATGTCCCTTAGGGTTCATAAAATCAAAAATTTCCGACTTTGCCTTCAAAATTCCCTCACGGGTTCCTAAGTTTTCCAGATGACACTGTCCGATATTTGTAATGACACATATGTCAGGTCTTGCAATTTTGCTTAAACGATGCATCTCTCCAAAATCGCTGATACCCATTTCCACCACTGCCGCCTCATGCTCATCTCTGATACGAAGCACTGTAAGAGGCAGACCAACTTCATTATTAAAATTCCCTTCTGTCTTCAGTGTACAAAAGCCCTCCGAAAGTACACCCGCTATCATTTCTTTGGTACTGGTCTTCCCTACACTTCCGGTAATTCCCACCACGGGAATACTGAGCTGCTTTCTATAAAATTCCGCAATTTCCTTCAGGGCTTTAAAAGAATTATCAACCAGAATATAAGGGATATCACATCCTTCCGGCTTCTTCTCGCAGACTACACCGAGTGCTCCTGCCTCCGCCACTTTGGGAATAAAATCATGTCCGTCCACCCTTTCTCCCTTTGTGGCAATAAAAATACCATCTTTTTCTACTTTCCGCGAATCAATTACCACGCAGGAAGCTTCTTTATCATCGCAACCACCGGCTGCCCCACAAAGTATGCCGCCGCAAGCCTGTGCTATAGCGGCAAGTGTCATATTTTTCATAATCTACCTCAACGCCGCTGCAATAATCTTCTCACACAATTCTGTGAAATCAACTCCTAAAACAGCCGCTTCCTGCGGCAAGAGCGAAGTAGGTGTCATTCCGGGAAGTGTGTTAGCTTCCAGACAATAAAGATTTCCTTCTTCACTCATCATAAAGTCCATTCTGGCATAATTCTTAAGTCTGAGTGCCTTAAACGCTTTTTCTGCGTAGGCCTGCATTTCCTTTGTCTTTTCAGGGGAAAGTTCTGCGGGACAGGTTTCCACTGCAGATCCTGCCTGATATTTGTTTTTGTAATCATAAAATCCCTGTAGCGGTGCAATTTCTATTACCGGCAAAGCCCTTGCATCCATCACACCGACGGAAAATTCTCTTCCCTTTATGTACTGTTCTACAACGACTTCATTATCATACTTAAATGCTTCCTTCAAAGCTGCATCATATTCATCCTCTTTCCGGGCGATAGATACACCTACGCTGGAACCGCCGCAACATGCTTTCACAATGCAGGGGAACGGAACTGCCTGTTCCTGCTTTTCTCCCTTTTTAAGACGGATGCCCGCGGGAGTGGGAATTCCATAGCAGGCAAATATATCCTTGGTAAGTCCCTTATCCATACAAATGGCAGAGCTTACATAATCCGTTCCTGTATAAGTAATACCCATCAAATCAAAGCATGCCTGAATTTTTCCGTTTTCTCCGTTTTCTCCGTGAAGTGCCATAAATACCACATCTGCTGCCTGACAGATAGAAATAACATTAGGACCGAAGAAATTTTTGTCACCGTCAGGACGCATAGCCTTTACCTGTGCAATATCCGGATTACTCTCGGAAATACCACCCGTTTCTTTCGCCCAGTCTTCTTCTTTTTCAAATATGACATCTACGTCATTTCCTGTGTATCCCAAGTACACATCCAATAATATTGCCTTGTGGCCGTTCTGCTTTAATGCTTTATAAATCTTCGAACCGGAGCTTAAGGACACATCTCTTTCCGAACTGGTTCCTCCTGCCAATACTACAATTTTCATGTCAATCTCATTCCTTTCTTCTATCTTCCATTTTCCATAATTTCACTAATCATAAATACAAACTTGCTGTCAGCCTCAAACTGCTTCATGATTCCTGCACCGTCAGCTATATGATTATATGCCGTCTCATTTCTCCCCATGAAATAATGTAAATGATTTTCAATAATTGTTTCATATTCATGATTGGAAATAATCCTGTTTACCACCGAAAGACACATCATATCAAAGAGTAATTCCCCATTATTGCCCTGCTGTTCATTACCGGAAGTAAGATATACCGTTTCTCTTGTCCTATGCGAAATTTCTTCCGCATGTGACATTAAAATACCAATCAGTTTTTCACAATACTCAATATTTACAACATGCTTTGTGGAAATATAAGTAACTGCACCTGTCAACGTTATTTCATTCCACTCATTCCCACAAACATCCTCCCTTAAGCAATCAATAATATATGGCGTATACAAAACCTCTCCGGATGCACGGTAAAGCTCTGTCGCTGCCGCAAAAGTGATACTATCCGTAATTTTTTCTTTTTCATTAAGTTCTGCATATTTCCATGCACGATCTGCCGCCTTTAAGCAATTTGTGGCATACTCCGTATCATAATACTGATATAAATAACTGAATTTTGCAAGTGCCATGGCAAACGCTTTACCCGCTTCAAACGAAGCAGGCTCCACATATATTTCCGCCTCTTTCGATGACGCATCTCCGCCCTTTGCGTACACGCTGATACCTGCATAAACGGCTCCCGTCTCCTGATGCTGCATTTTCAGAAGCCAATCTGCTTCATACTTAATTTCATCCAAAATATCCGGCACACCATTTCCGCTCTCGGGAATCCCTATATCGTCCGTAAATGCATCAGGATAAAGTTCATATGCCATTAACAGTGTTGACATCGTCTTAGCTGCTGCCAAAACATTTTTCTGACCCTTTTCATCCTGATGCCAGCCACCTGTCACATCAAGACTTATCGACGTATCTGTCTGCAAAATTGCCTTACCTGTGTGGCAGGCATTATGTGCACTTTCACCTGCGTACTCTTTTGTCAGAGTCATACCGCATCTGTTAAAATAATACTGTCTGCAAGCCTCCGCAAATAGGGAATCATAAATATTATCTCCGATTATAAAAGTATACGATCTTCCCAGAACAGGCGCTTCTATGTAATAATTTCCCGTCTTAATCCATTCGCTAAAATCGCCATAGCAATAATATTCGCCGCTTAAACTTTTATTTTCCCTTTCTTCCGGAATACCGGTATAAACAACCTTGTTTGTTTCTGCATCCACCAGATAAAACAAATCCGGCATCTCATCCCCGTGAAAAACAGCCATCTTAGTACTTCCCGTAGTATATCCGAGCTGATTTACAAGTATCCCGGGAATACTGACCGGTACCTCATAAGAAAGGACCGGCTCTTCTTCCATACTGATAAATGTCGCTTCTTCCGGATTTGTTACCTTTCCGGCAGACAATTTTGAGCTGCATCCCACAAATAACAAAAGGCAGGGAAGAATGATTAAAATTACTCTGTTTTTCAAAACCTTTTCTCCCACATTCTCTGTACATCAACATCTTTTATATTATACCTGTTTTCCGTCCATAGGTAAAGCAAAGGATTCCTCATGATAAACAATCTCTCCGTCAATCAGCGTACAAAGTGTTTTAGTTGCAATAGCAAGCGGGTTCCCGTCAAAAATAGCTATGTCGGCATCCTTTCCCTTTTTTAAACTTCCTACTCTGTCATCCACACCGCATATTTGTGCAGGATAGATGGTAATGGATTTTAAGGCTTCTTCTTCCTTAAGTCCCGATTTAACTGCCAATCCCGCGCAAATAGGAAGATACTGTATCAGACTGACCGGGTGGTCCGTGGTAATAGCCGTTTTTACGCCCTTTTCATTTAAAATCCCCACGGTTTTAAAAGCCATATTCTGAACCTCTATCTTGTTTCGACTGGCAAGGTCCGGACCCACAATCGCCGGAAAACCGGATGCCGATACGGCATCAGCAATCAAATGACCTTCGCTGCAGTGGTCAAGCGTTAAGGAAAGACCGAATTCTTTTGCAATCCGTATAGCCGTCAAAATATCATCTGCCCGATGTGCATGCGCTTTTAAAGGAATTTCGCCCTCAAACACAGGCATCCAGCATTCATAGCGGAAGTCTCTTTCTTCCGGTTTGAATCCCTTTTTTCTTTTTTCATAATATGAGGCCGCTTGAAAGAGCTCTTCCCGCAGCATGGCAGCAATTGCCATCCGGGTGGCAGGTGATTTTTGCTGTTCTCCATAATTTACCTTTGGATTTTCACCAAAAGCAACCTTCATGGCAGCCGGATTTTTTACCACTAAGTCATCAATATTTCTTCCATGTGTTTTGATAAAAGCAAATGTACCTCCCACCACATTGGCACTTCCCGGTCCTACCATGGCAGAGGTAATTCCCGCACGCACCGCATCATCAAAAGCAGCATCCATAGGATTAATGGCATCTGTCGCACGAAGATAAGGTGTAATGGGATTTACCGTTTCATTACAATCATCACCTTCCATGCCCTTCTTTTCCTCCGTGATACCCATATGGCAATGTGCCTCTACAAGTCCGGGCATAACCACACAGCCCGGAACACTCATTACCTGTATATCGCATCCGCCACATAAAGGAAAAGGGGCTCCGTCTTTCATGGGCCCCAATTCACGAATTTTTCCATCCTCCACACAAATATATCCTTTTTCCCACACAGGACCTTCCATGGTCACCACTTTTCCACCAAGAATATAAAGCATCGTCTCTACTTTCCTTTCTGCTAATTCAAACGCGACATGGGATTTATCGGTTCACCATCTTTGGTCAGCTTAAAATATACATTGGTTCCTTCCACGCTGTAATAAGCCGTCGGTGCTGCTACCTGTGCAATCATATCTCCGGCAGAAACATAACTTCCTTCCGAAACCAATACATTGGCAAGCTGACCGTAGGTTACCTCAAAACCATTTCCCAGGTCCATGGTAACAGCTGTACCAATCTGTGTATCATCAAACACGGAAATTACCTTACCTGCCGCCGCTGCCGTAATCATATCTCCCTCATTTGCTTGTATTACTATGGCAGGATTGTACTTATACTGATCAAGAGTAGGAAAATAAATAGTCTGGTCCATGCTGTAATTAATTAAAACATTGCCTGCCACCGGCCAGATTAAGGCATCACCATCTTCAAAATTTAAGGTGGGCTGCATAGCCGTGGAAATAGCCGGTGTATCTGTGCTCTCTGAAAGAGTCTCCTCTACCTGTTGTGTTCCGGCCTCTGATTTCTGCTCATTCTGTTTTTTACCGGAATCCGGGTTTTCCACCTTTACAGAGTTGGTTTCCTGAAAATAGGGGTCATAATCCAAATCATCGGAGGGCACTGTCTGTTCTACGGTATTCCCCGCAACCTGTATCTCCTGTTCTACAGCCTTTTGGTCTGCTTCTTTATTTTCGATGGCACTTAAATCCACCACGTAGCCGTCATCCTGTGCATCCTCATTTCTCATCCATATACCTGTTACAGTAAGGGCACCCAATACAAGCACCGAGGAAGCCAACATAATAACGCGCTCTTTTGAAAAAGTTTTTCTTTTTATTCTCTTCATTTTTACCTCTTTCTACGCCATTTCAACGCTTCATCCGATTTTATATGGATAGTTTTGCCCTTCTTTTTTTTCTTTATACATTACCCTTTCACTTTCACAAGGGAAGTACCTTCAAAAAAATATTCTAATATATTTAAAAAATCCTCTCCTTCCTTTGCCATTTCATTTGCCGTGAACTGACTCATACCAAACCCATGTCCTTCTCCCGTCACTTCAAATATCAGGTCTTTTCCCTCTTCTTTTATCCAAAAATCAGAGGAAGAAATAGCAAGCGCATAGCGGAACTCCTCTCCTGCTACCCACTCCCCCTTATAAGAAAAGTAAACAACATATCCCGCACTGTCACGGATATAAATAAAGTCATTTTCTTTTGTACCTTCTCCCATCGTTTCCTCATAAGGAAGCTTCGGAATCTGTTTCCACAATTCTTCAAAACCCTCCCTTGTATAAGTAATGGCAGAATAATAATTCTCTGCCATAAAATCTCTTCCACAGGGTACACCGGTCAAATAAGGATATTGCCCTTTCAGACCTGACTCATCCACGTTTCTGGTATAACCACTGCCCGCCTTAAAAAAGGCACCATATATAGGCTTATTTTCATATTCAAGTACCATGCCCTTTGTCTCTGACACCGCCTGCCAATGTACATCCGACACTACTGTTTTCCCATACAAAGAATCCTCTGTAATAATTATATTTTCCCCGTCACCGAGCAGATTCGTACGCAGCAAAACCGCCTGTGCCTTTAATGCCTCTTTCTCATAAGATTGATCCATTGTTCTTGCCAGCTTGTCTGCCACATACATTTCAAGCGGAATATCCTCTTTTCCTAATTCTGTCTGATTTCTTACAACAACATTACCACTAACGAGCTGCTCTTCCGGCCTAATATCCGGACTCTCCTCCCTGGACGGTTTACTACCCAGAAGGAGAGATATGATACATGGCAAAAAGAAAAGCAATAAAAGAACCGTACAGGAATGTTTCCGCAAAAATTCCTGTACAGTTCTTTTTTGATAGACATTTTGAAAGACTCTAAGTTTACTCATACGACACCTCTACCTATTGTATGTAAAAGTGTCTCTTATTTATGTATGAACAATATAAATTATTTGTTATGGCAATCACTCTTTAGCCCGCCTGATTATATTTTGCGACATCCACATGCTGAATACTGCCTGCCATGCCGTTTTCATAAAGGAAAAATCCACTTCGGCGAATCATGCCTTTTGTCGCATTATCAGCAGCAGTAATAGCAAAATCCGTATTCGCACTTTGTACACAGATAGCACCCACACCCTTATCTGCAATAGACACAAGCTGCTCTTTACCATTTTCATCCACAGTCCAGATTTTTAACTTACTGAAAATCTCATCACCTTCATCAATAAATCCGTTACCGTCGCTGTCATATTTCGCCAAATCTGCAAATCCGTCCCCTGAGGCAGTTCCGAAAAGCTCACTTCCGTCATTAATGATTCCGTCGCCGTTTTTATCAAGTGCCAGATAACCGCTTCCACTGCCAAGTCTGTTGATTTCATCCTTTTGACCGTCAGCATCAATATCAAAGAAAAAGGTCTGGTCGGAAAGGTCTGCAATGTTGCCATCTAAATTAATGACAAGCGGATCACACATGGATACGGATACCACATGGTAGGTTTCTTCATAATATTCCTGAAAGCTACGGCTCATATTCAGATTGAGATTAAAGGTAATCTCTCTGCCATCCGCGCATTTTACGGTTCCCTGCGTAGTAAAGGAAGTATTTTCCGTCTCCTCATAATAATACTGTCTGCTAAAGGAAAAAGTTTTTTCATTTACTCCCGCTAATGAAAGTACGGCATCTTTTGTGGACTGTCCTGACACCTCTTCTTCGTTAATATTTCCTTCTTCATAGCTGTAAATTTGCTCTCCCCTTCTTTCCGGAAACAAAAGTGCTATCAGATAATCCAGACATTGCTGTTTAATGGTTTTTAGCTGCCTTCCTGCTTCTTCCATATCGGTATTACTGATCCTGTTCATTCGAAAAGCATTCATTTTGGCACGCATTTCGTCCAATGTCTTGCTCAAAAAATCTTCGGGGTTTTCCTGTTCCTGTGCCTGTGCAGTGTCTTCCTGCCCAGTCTGCAACAGATTTCCAAACAGGCCGTCGGCTCCTTCCTCAATTCCCTGTCGTGTGTCTGTTATGGTAAATTTTGTCGCTCTGACCGATGTGGCCGAGTATGTTCGTTCGGATTCCATTCCTATTGTAGCGGAATCAATTCGCATTTAGCCTCCTTTGCTGTTTAACCCATTTTCTCTGATATCAATTATGTGCACGGGAAAACAAAACGGATGGTATTAACAGCTGATTGCTAATAACACCATCCGTGGCTAAACCTGATTAAGTTTAAGGTTTGTCATCCGGCCTTGATGACCTCCCCTGTACCTAATATATCGGACGCTCCCAAAAATTCTTTAGTTGTTTACATAAAATTATTTTACACGGTTGTAATTAATCAGACAACCATCCAGGATAATCTGACGTTCTTCGTTTGTCAGTTCCCCAAGCTTTACGCTAAACTCTTTCATGGTATCTTCGCCTACCATATAACCCTTAATCACTTCTGCCTTTTCTTCTACCGCTTTTCTGATACCGGGGAAGAATAAATAATCTTTATTCTTAAAGGGAAGTTCACCTTCTTCGATTAAGAAAGGAAGCATACCCCAGTTAATCAGATTGGAACGATATCTCTTGGTTGCATATTCGTTAGCAATGTTTGCCCAGCCGCCAAGCACCTTCTGGCAGGAAGCTGCCTGCTCTCTCGCAGAACCATCGCCCGGCTTCACTGCAAAAATAGTAGAACCGAATCCTACATTTCCTTCTCCTGCTTCAGGATAAGATTTCTGAATCATTTCCATAACAGGCTTAAGCTCAGGTTTTGCTTCTATCGGACATTTGCCATCCATAACTGCCTTCTGCGCCACCTGGATATCCTTTGCAAGACCTACATAAGCCGGGTCTTTTCTGGATAAGGTAAATTCTGCCAGTCCCAAAGGGTTGGAACGATAGGAAGAAGTTTCTCCGGAAGGAATGAGCTCATCTGTCGTCGTAACAGGATCATGAATTTCTGACACTACACGAAGTACTAAATTTTCAGGAAGCTCTGTCATGGCAGGCCAGTCCTTGATATTGGGACCAAACTGAATTTCCACTGAAGGATCGGCCACGCCTTTGGAATCAAATACACGATTCTCATAAATCTTGGAATCAAAATGATATTTGTACTTACCGATACTACCGTCAAAATCGGTTGCCGCCGTAAGAACACCCTTGTTGGCTGCTGTTGCTGCGATGGAACGTGCATCCATCAGTGCAACGGAAGCAATCTGCCCATTCTGAAGCTTGGAGCCCTCTCTGTTAGGGAAGTTTCTGGTAGAGTGACGGATACTAAATGCATTGTTGGCAGGTGTATCTCCTGCACCGAAGCAAGGTCCGCAGAATGCTGTTTTAAGCACTGCACCTGTTTCCATTAAGGTTGCTGCACAACCGTTCTTAACAAGTTCCATATAAACCGGCATGGAAGCAGGATATACGCTTAAGGTAAATCCATCGGCACCAATATAGCTTCCCTTCATGATATCGGCTGCCGCACAGATATTTTCAAAACCACCTCCGGCACAGCCTGCGATAATACCCTGATCTACCATAAGCTTGCCGTTCACTACTTTATTTTTTAAGGTAAAGTCAACCGCACCGTCTAAGGAGACAGCTGCTTTCTTTTCTACATCATCCAGAATATCCATAAGATTGGCATTTAATTCTTCAATGGTATAAGTATTGCTGGGATGGAAGGGCATGGCAATCATGGGCTTTACTTTGCTTAAATCAATCATAATCAATCCGTCATAATAAGCCACCTGTGCCGGATTTAATTCCTTATACTCTTCGCTTCGTCCGTGGATATCATAGAACTCTTTAATCTCTTCATCTGTCTGCCAGATAGAGGACAAACAGGTAGTCTCTGTGGTCATAACATCGATACCGATACGGAAATCGGCACTTAAGGATGCTACGCCGGGTCCTACAAATTCCATTACTTTATTCTTAACATAACCATTTGCAAACACTTCGCCAATGATAGCAAGTGCCACGTCCTGAGGACCTACCCCCATCATGGGCTCACCGGTTAAATATACACCGACTACACCGGGCATGTTGATATCATAAGTCTGGTTTAAGAGTTGCTTAACAAGCTCCGGTCCGCCTTCACCCATTGCCATGGTGCCAAGAGCACCGTAACGTGTATGGGAATCGGAACCCAAAATCATCTTACCACCGCCTGCAAGCATTTCTCTTGCGAACTGATGGATAACTGCCTGATGAGGAGGCACATAAACACCACCATATTTCTTTGCGCAACTAAGACCAAACATATGGTCATCCTCGTTAATGGTTCCTCCGACAGCACAAAGAGAATTGTGACAGTTAGTAAGTACATATGGTACCGGGAACTTTTCAAGTCCCGATGCTCTTGCTGTCTGAATAATTCCTACAAAGGTAATATCGTGAGAAGTAAGCTTATCAAATTTAATTTTAAGCTTATCCATGTTGCCGGAGGTATTATGTGATTCCAAAATACCATAGGCAATGGTCCCTTTCTTTGCTTCTTCCCTGGAAATATCTTTTCCTGTTTTACTTTTTACAGCTACAAGTGCTTCCTGTCCGTCAGGGATAATTTCCGTGCCACC
>CAYWHY010000036.1:0-19156 GCA_964458255.1 uncultured Lachnospiraceae bacterium
CATTATCTCTCAACTCCCTTATATAAGAATCTGCATTCTGTCCTCGTTCCGTTGCCGGCATAATAAATTGTTCCAAATTTACAACTTTCTCTACGTTAGTGTCTGCATCTCCTAACAATCCATTTACACCACGCATAATCTGTATAACAAAACTCAGCTTATCTTCCGGTATTCTTTCCAACAATTCTATGGCTTCTTTTCTAATTGCTGTCATACTGTATACCTCCTTCTTTTATAACGCATTACTCCTTAATATTCTCATATACAAATTAAGGATTCGAGTCTGCTTTCCGCTCAATTAAAGTATACCACTCCTTCGTTCATTTTTCAATCAATGCTTCGGAATTGATTCCTTCTGCCTCATTCATCATACAGCGCCTCCTGCTCCAATTTACAATTGTTATCCAACATATACCGAAGCACTTCTCCGTAATCCACATCAGCCTTACTACCCTTATACTTATCATCCAATTTCTTCAACAAGCTTTCAATACGCCTTCTATCAACTTGTGTTAACGTTTTGGTTTGAAAACTATACTTTTTCAACGTTTCCACATTCATATGAAGTGTTTTGAACGGAATCCCGGTTTTCGATTTTAAATGCTCATAAATATAAAAACCGCCTGCATCAATATCTCCAAAATGCATGTACTCCTTGTCATTATTCTGTTTATATAAGTCCACCAAAAATTTTCGCTTTGTTGTATTATGAAAACCGCCAAGATAAATCACAAAATCTTCCGCACCGTTATAATCATGAAAACTCGTAAGATTTTCGACTGTTACCACGCAGTCTCCAAGGATTTCGATTTTATCCAATTCTTTTAAAGAAGCCGTGGACAAAGCCACATCCCCATTCAACTTTGAAAGATCAATTGTCTGACCTCCTAATGTCAATCTTCCTTTTCCCTTCAAACATACATAAGTCGGAGTTTTAACGATGCCACATTCTTCCAAAACAGATTCTCTATCCTGATACTCTCCATATTGATACAGCAACGCTTGTGTTTCCTGCATAAATACTAATATAAATAATTCGAATCAAATCCCTCTTAGTTTCAATAGGAATTTCTTCTACAGACATTTTCTCTTTCCCTTCCAGCAGAGAAACTACATACTCATTTATATTTTTTCTGGAAAAACGAGTTCGGTTTTTCATTCTTAGGGCTTCTTTGTACAATAATCGCTCCTCTTTCGACATAGCCACATTCCCTGATATATCATCCACAATGCTATTCTTTTTGGCCACCGGAATTGTCCGCAAAGATTCCGGCGAAACGTAACTCTGAAAATATACACTACAAATTTCCGCTAATTCTGCAGAAATTTCTTCGCTCATCGTACTGTCTTCATTCATTTCCTCAGCCAATGTATCTAAAACACGCGAAAGTTTACCCTCCATATTGTTTCCGGTTGCCAGCTTAAACCGTGCTCGCATCACAGCATTTTTCATATATCGGGAATGTTTCAAATCAATTTCTTCGATAATCTCATCCAACCTGTAAAACATTGATTTTACATCCAGCAAATCCATTACAATATTATCATATGCCCTATCTGCATCGGCTTCCTGTTCAACTTCCATATATCCTGCCACTGCTCGTTCCATAACACTGGCATTCTCGAGAATTTCATCTATTTTCTCAATAATAGAACTACGAAAATATGAGATGTTGTCACTCGTTTTCATACGTAAATATGCCTTCGAACCAATATTTTTATGGTACTCAAAAAAATGATCTATAATCTCGGATGCGCTCATTTCATTCGTCTGCTTATCCATATGACGTTTAATACTTACATTGAGCTTCTTTAACTCCGAAATCAATCGTTCCGTATTTTCCTTGACCCCTTTTATAATTAATTCGTAAGGTTTTGTATACAAATCTTTATTCTGAAGACTTGCATGAATCTGCGAAATAATCCCCTGATACTCAGTCTCCTCCTCGTGAATAATTCGATTCATACTTTCAATAATCGGAATCGCATACTCATACAGTACCACGTTCAACTGATGATTTTTTTCCTGCTCATATTCTATCCAGCCACAAGCCTTTAAAGAAGCAATTATTGCATTAGCTTTTTCTCTGGCATCGCGAACATAGGTCTGTTCATCAAACGTCATTTCATTATCATCTGCTTCAAAATACTCTTCCAACAGCTTAACCACAATTTCCCGGTTTACCCCATATGATATTTCCGGTTTGAACGAATTGAATATTAATAAGATGCAATCCGCATATTCTATTTTATATTTACTTGTAAGCGGTTTAAAAAAATCTGTTGGCAAAACATGAAACAAATTCTTCATTATACTTAAATCTCCAAAACTCGCAATCGTTTTACAAATACTTATTCCCAACCATCTTAGTATAGCACATTGGGATTAAGATAGGGAATATAATTTGACAAACAGGACCATGAAAAAGGACCAAGCAACCCTTGCTTGATCCTTTCATACAATGTTTTGAATATTGAGGCTCATATAACATGTAGTTTCATTTTTTCTTACCGTCCATGTACCACTCATGTACCAATTTTAATGGTAAATACATGAACTTATATCGACTTTTATTGGAGTAGAAATTCTCTCCAATCCTTGATTTATAAGGCTTTATAGGAATATATCAAGATATAGAAACTTGTATCCAAATCGTCAATTTATAACGATTCCTAGTTTCATGCTTGTATTTACCTCCTGCTTCCGCTTTTGCGGAATATCTATGTATCTTAATATTTTTTTCTGCCTTTTAACTCTTCATAAAGGACCACATAATTATCATAGCGCACCCTGCTGATTTTACCTTCCGCCAATGCTTCCTTTACACCGCAGACAGGCTCACTGATATGTGCACAGCCGCCAAATCTACAGTCCTTTTCATATTCTGCAAATTCCGGATAAAAGCCTTGTAATTCTTCCTTTTCCATTTCACCAAGACTTAAGGATGTAAATCCCGGCGTATCACAGATGTAGGTATCTTCTGAAATATCGGAAAGAGCAAACAGCTCAGCATGTCTGGTAGTATGTTTTCCCCGTTCAATCTTCCGGCTGATTTCTCCCGTCTCCATATTGGCTTTCGGACAAAGTGCATTAATAATCGTGGATTTACCTACTCCGCTTGGTCCTGCAACAACCGTTGTCTTTCCTTTTAAACGTGCCTTAATTTTATCAAGGCCTTCTTTCCTGGTACCGCTTACAAACAAAACCTCATAGCCACACCTGCCATAAGCATTCACAAGCTCTTCACATTCCTGCCTTGATGCAATATCCTGCTTATTAAAACAAATAATACAGGGAAGCTTCTGATTTTCCATCATAATTAAAAATCGATCCAGCAAATTATAATTAGGGCTTGGCTTTACAATGGCAAAAATCACAAGTGCCTGATCAATATTGGCTGATGCCGGTCTGATTAACACATTCTTGCGCGTGTGCAAACCTATAATATTACCCAAACGCTTTTCTTCATCTGTCATCTGAATTTCTGCCACGTCACCAACAAGTGGCTTAATCTGCTTATTTCTAAAGCTTCCTTTGGCTTTACATTCTATTAATCCCATGGATGTATGCACATAATAAAATCCGGCAATTCCTTTTATAATTTTTCCCTGCATCCCTTCTCTATTCCTGTACAAATGTCACGGAACGATGAATTTCTTTTTCTTCCGTGCTTCCTTCAATGGTAATCGTTGTTCCGTTTTCATCAGTCACTGTTGTTGCTTCTTTTGTATTAACATACTGCATTAAAATATACCCTGTATCTGTCGCAATACCCGTAATATTCTGTGCCGGAATCGGGAATGATTCCGTCTGTGTACTTAAAAGTTGTGTGCCATCATCTGCCATTAACGTTACTGTCACAAGTGTACCTGAACGATAATCGGGATCTTCCTGCGTAGTAGGTGCATGAATCACCTCATTAAAACGATACGCAGACT
Organism: uncultured Lachnospiraceae bacterium; assembly: GCA_964458255.1. Taxonomy (GTDB): domain Bacteria; phylum Bacillota; class Clostridia; order Lachnospirales; family Lachnospiraceae; genus Suilimivivens. Next base: position 3,940 of record CAYWHY010000036.1, read on the forward strand.
GAACCGGTCCCAAACTGATACTTACGTCTACTGCTGTTCCTGCATCTACATAAGAACCTACCGAATAGCTCTGATAACAAACCAATCCCGAAAATGTCTCATCCTCATGGTTCACTTCGGAAACAGTACCCATCTGCAGTCCTGCTTCCACCAAAAGACTCATGGCCTCCATTTCATCTTTGCCAAGCAAATCAGGCACCCTTACTTTTTCATTTTCCATTCCTTTACTGATGCATATGGTAACGGTGGCTCCCGAAGGTGCCTTTTCTTCTTTTTTGGGTGTCTGGCTGACAACATTCCCTTTGGGAATATACCTGTCAAAGGCTTCCGTTTTGCTGACAGCAAACCCCTTCTGCTCTAAATTAGAAACGGCTTCTGCCTCGGTAAGCCCTACCACATCCGGCACTTCTATTCCTTCGGCTCCTGCACTGATTGTTAAAACAACCTCTGTCCCCTCTTCAACCATAGTTCCCGGACTAACACTTGTATTCATAACAATTCCCGATTGATATTCCGTACTTTCCACATATTCGGGTATAGGTGTCAGTCCCATCTGCACCAGACTTATCTTCACCTCGTCCGCATTTTTCCCGATTACTTCTATCATTTCAACAAGTGATTTATTCTCTTCTTCCTGTACCTTTTCTTCCCTTTTATCAGTGAACGGAAATTGAAATAAGCCAAACGCTTTTCCTACCAGAAATAATACAACACAACCGATAATTACCGCCACGACAACAGCAAGAACCGTAGTCAAACGTTCCATATTCGGATTATAAGTATCTTCCTCGTAATCTTCTTCATAATCATCTTCGTAATCTTCTTCCGCCTGTTCTATTTTGCGACGTTTCTTTACACTTTTCTTTACTTCCTTCTCCGTGCGCAGATACATAGCTTCCTCCATGGAATCTCTTCTATCGGACTGCTTCTTAATCTGCACCATATCTTTATCACTAATGGTACGTGTGGCTGCCTGTGCATTTTCATCAACCACTTTCACAAAATCTTCGTCGGGAGTCATTAATGATTTCTTTAAATCTGTAATCAGTTCTCCCATAGACTGATAACGTCTGTCCGGACTCTTTTGACAGCATTTGTACACAATCTGTTCCACGCTTACCGGAATCTCTGAAACGTAATATCTGGGAGAAGGCATTTCTTCCTGGATATGCTTAATGGCAATGGCAACGGTAGTTTCTCCGTTAAAAGGCACACGTCCCGTCAGCATTTCAAACATAGTAATACCCAGAGAATAAATATCACTCTTTTCATCAGAATATCCGCCTCTTGCCTGTTCGGGAGAAGTATAATGCACGGATCCCATCACATTGGAGGTAATGGTATTGCTTGTTGCTGCCTTAGCAATACCGAAATCCGTCACTTTCACTTTTCCTTCTTTGGAAATAATAATATTCTGCGGCTTTATATCCCTATGGATAATGTGGTTATTGTGAGCCGCTTCAATTCCCATGCTGACCTGAATGGCTATACTGACAGCCTCTTTCACGGAAAGCCTTGCCTTTTTTTCAATGTACTTCTTTAAGGTAATGCCTTCCACCAGTTCCATGACAAAATAATAAATGCCATCCTCTTCGCCAACATCATAAACATTGACAATATTAGGGTGCATCAGACCTGCTGCCGCCTGTGCTTCAATTCTGAATTTTGAAACAAAATTAGCATTTTCCGCAAATTCCTGTTTCAAAACCTTGACCGCCACAAAACGTTTCAGTTTGTGGTCTCTTGCTTTATATACATCGGACATACCGCCTGTACCGATTTTTTCCAGTATTTCGTATCTGTCTCCGACTACCATTCCTATCTTAATCATTTTTAAACCTCTCACTCTTTTTAGAAAACACATCCCAAAAGGCGTGTATTTCCCGGGGGATTATTTACTGCTTTCTTCTTTCTTTGCAAACATGTCAATAATAACGACTGCAATATTGTCTGTCCCCCCATTGTTATTGGCCGCCTCTACCAGCTTATCCGCTCTTTCTTCCAATGTTCCTTCACCACGCAGGATTCTGCCGATTTCCTCGTCCTCAAGCATATTGCTTAATCCATCTGAGCACATAAGCACAATATCTCCCCGTTTCAGCTCCTCATTAAAGAAGTCAATCTCAATAGTATCTCTCGCGCCAATCGCCCGGGTAATAATATTCTTATCAGGATGCTTCTTAGCCGCTTCCCTGTCCAGTCCTCCCATGCGAACCATTTCTTCAACCAGTGAATGATCTCTTGTAACCTGTCTGATTTCATCATTGATAATATACAGCCTGCTGTCCCCCACATTGGCAACCTGCAAATATTTTCCCACACAGGTAGCCGCTACCACAGTCGTTCCCATACCGTATAGCTTTTCGTCTTCCCTTGCCTTATGTCTAATCTGGTCATTGGCAACACGGATAGCCTTGCTCAAAATGCGGACAGCATTCTTTTCAAAGCATCCTCGTATCTCACGTATCATTGTCTCTACAGTACATTTAGATGCGTAATCCCCCGCATTATGACCTCCCATACCATCTGCCACAATATAAACATTAGGAAGATTTCCTACCGGTTCATCCGATGCATATACAAAATCCTGATTCAGTTTTCTCTTTTTGCCTATATCTGTTACAGAAAAGGATTTTATCACCTTTTTACCTCCTATTGCAGCGACTGCTCTTTATGTCTACGCCTAAGCTGTCCGCAGGCACCATCAATATCTCTTCCCATTTCCCTTCTTATAGTAACATTTATTCTGTTTTTTTCAAGTTTATTTTTAAATGCCTGAATTGCCGCACCTTCAGACTGCACAAAATTACGCTCTTTAATCGGGTTTACCGGAATCAAATTCACATGACAGTTTAAGGGCTTTACAAGTCCAATCAATTCTGCTGCATCTTCATCAGTGTCGTTAACACCGCCTACTAAGCTGTACTCAAAAGTAATTCTTCTGCCTGTCTTTTCAAAATAATACCGGCATGCCTCCATAAGCTCCTCTATCGAATACTTATTGGCAATGGGCATTAATTTTCTTCGTTTTTCATCCGTAGTGGCATGGAGCGAAAGTGCAAGCGTAATCTGCAGCTTTTCTTCTGCCAGCTGTCGCATCTTCGGGACAATTCCACAGGTAGATACGGTAATGTTTCTCTGGCTGATATGTAAGCCTTCTTCTGCAGTAAGTAACTTCAAAAACCTCAGAAGATTATCATAATTATCCATAGGTTCACCTGTACCCATCACCACTATATTAGATACTCTCTCTCCGGTAAGCAACGTAATGCTGTATATCTGATCAAGCATCTCTGAAGGTGTAAGGTTTCTTTCCAGGCCGTCAAGCGTGGAAGCACAAAAGGCACAGCCCATACGGCATCCTACCTGTGAGGATATGCACACCGAATTCCCATGCTTATATTTCATCCATACGCTCTCTACGACATTTCCATCGGATAAAGCAAACAAATATTTCTTTGTCCCGTCAATGGATGACTCCTGCACCCGAACCGTCTGTAATGCCGTATAAGAATATCGCTCCTTACACTTTTCTCTCAACGAGGCAGATATATTTGTCATTTCATCAAAGCTCCTTGCAAGCTTTTGATGCATCCAACCGTAAATCTGAGCTGCACGAAAGCCCTTTTCACCAAGTGCCTCCATGTCCTCCTTCAGTTCCTTTAATGTCATTGATTTTATATCTGTCATAACTAATCCCTACAATACTATTTCATTCTCTTTAGCTTTGCAATAAAAAATCCGTCCGTCTCATGTACTCCGGGCAAAAGCTGTATCATACCGCTTTTTACTTCCTTGCAGATACATTCCGGCAGATTTTTCTTAAGATCATCCTGTTCAAACGGATAATGCTCCGTAAACCATGTTACATTATCTTCATTCTCGGCAGGATTTACTGTACAGGTGCTGTATAAAAGAACGCCCCCCGGCTTTACATACTTCCAAACCGTACTTAAAATTGTTCTTTGTAATTTTACAAGTTCCCGCAATCCTTCTTCAGAAACGTGATAACGAATATCCTTTTTCTTTCCCATAATACCAAGACCGGAACAAGGGAGGTCCGCAATTACTACATCTGCCGTTTCAATATCCTCCGTGCGTTCAGAACGGGCATCATAAACGAGTGCTTCACAATTTAAAAGCCTCATTCTTTCTATATTATCCCATATCAGAGAAGCTTTATACTCTGTCAAATCTCTTGCCGATACGAAACCGGTTCCATGCATTTTTTGTGCCGCATGAACTGCTTTCCCTCCCGGTGCTGCACAGACATCGATGACTTTGTCATTTTCTTTTATTCCTGCTGCCTCACAGACAAGCATACTGCTTACATCCTGTACCGTAAAAATCCCCTCTTCAAAGCCGGCCAGATTACGGACACCCTCTACACCACTTAATCTGTAAGCATAAGAAAGATAAGGATGTTGTTCTACCACAATACCGGATTCCCGCCACTGCCCGATAAGGGAATTTTTTTCTGCCTCTTCTATGTCTTCCTTTATTCTGACTGTAACCGGCAAAGCTTTAAGGAAGCCTGCCAGCATTTTCTCCGCAGTCTCTTCGCCTCGCTCTTTTATAAACTTTTCTACCAGCCATTTAGGCATGGAATACTGCACGGCAAAGTACTCTGCCAGATCACTGTTTCTGTCAGGATATGTAATTTCATCTTTTTTTCTTGCTACATTTCTAAGCACACCGTTTACAAATCCCTGCAGATTTTGAAAACCTCTTTTTTTGCAGAGCTTTACCGCTTCATTGCATACTGCACTGTCAGGCACCCCATCCATGAATAGCAGCTGATAAACACTCATGCGAAGAAGGGTTCTGATAAAAGGCTTCATTTTGTGAACAGGTACTTTTGAAAATTGATTCAGTACAAAATCAATCTGTAATCTTCTTTCAATGCAGCCTTCCGTAAGCCTTTTTAAAAATGCTTTATCTCTGCCTTCTAAATAATCATATTTCTGCAATACATCCCTAATGACAAGATGACTGTATCTGTCTTTTTCTATGATTTCAAACAGCATATCTGCTGCCAGTTCTCTTGTATTCAATAGCCCGTTTCCTTCCTAATCGCGTCTCCTTCTGTTATTACTGAGAATCACCAGACGAAGTAACTGTAAAACAGAGGACGCTGCTGCTGCCACATAAGTAAGTGCCGCCGCACCTAACACATTTTTACAATCACTCACTTCATCGCCGTTCATAATACCATACTCTCCCAGCATTTTCAAAGCCCTTCCCGATGCATTAAATTCTACAGGAAGTGTTACCACCTGAAAAAGCACCGCCAGCGAAAATAACCAGACACCAATTTGTGAAAGAGAAAAATATCCGCCGCCAGGAAGTTCAAAGGAAAGTCCAAGTACCAAACCAAGAATCACCAAAGGAAGTCCAAGCTGAGAACCGAGATTTGCTGCAGGTACCAAAAAAGAACGGAGTTTCAACGGAATATACCCTGCCTTATGCTGCAAGGCATGTCCGCACTCATGCGCTGCTACACCAATAGCTGCCACCGAACGGGAACCATATACCGTATCTGATAAACGAAGCACCTTTTTAGCCGGGTCATAATGATCCGTTAAATCTCCCTTTACATGCTGAATCTGTACGTCATTAATACCTGACATCTGCAAGATTCTTGCTGCGGCTTCCGCCCCTGTCATACCACTGCGGCTTCTTATTCTTTCGTATTTGGCATAGGTGCTTTTTACCTTAGAGCTTGCCCACATACAAAGTAAAACACCTATCAGAACCAAAATATATGTGGGGTCATAATAATATCCAAACATTATACATTCTCTCCTAATTTCATACCTTCCTTCACTTCATATCCGAGAAGGAAGTCCTTCACAGCCACTTTCTTTTTTCCTTCTAACTGAACACTCTTAAGAAGCAGTGTTCCTTTTCCTGTTGCCACTAAAATGGAATCCTTTGTTACCGCTGTTACCGTTCCGGGGAGTGCACCTGCATCCGTATCCGTCACATCAGCTTCCCAGATTTTCAGTGTCTTTCCACGGAAAAAGGTATAAGCACTGGGCCAGGAATTAAGTCCGCGAATCAATCTTTCGATAACCACTGCATCCTGCGAAAAGTCAATTTTTCCCATATCCTTGGTCAGACGGGAAGCATAGCAGGAAAGTGCATCATCCTGCTTTTGGGGCTTTACTTCTCCTTTTTCAATCGCCGCAAGTGCCTTTACAATTAAGTCTGCCCCTGCTTCCATTAATTTATCATGCAGACTTTCGCCCGTTTCCTTCTTATCTATCAAAATTTCCTTTTTAAAAAGCATATCTCCGGTATCTAAGCCTTTATCCATTTGCATAATGGTAACACCGGTTTTTTCTTCCCCATTTAGTATTACCCACTGGATAGGAGCCGCTCCACGATATCCCGGAAGAAGTGATGCGTGAATATTGACACAGCCATACTTAGGCATCTGCAAAATTTCTTCCGTCAGAATCTGGCCAAAGGCCGCCACCACATAAATATCCGCAGGATATTGCTTTAATTCCTCTATGGATTCTTTTTCTCTGATTTTCACAGGCTGCAAAACCGGAATTCCATGGGCAAGTGCACATTCCTTTACAGGCGTCATCTGCACTTCCTTTCCTCTTCCTTTTTGCTTGTCCGGCTGTGTTACTACCGCCGTCACCTCGTGTCCTGCCTTTATAATAGCCTGAAGGGGTGCTACCGCAAAATCAGGTGTTCCCATATAAACAACTTTCATGTATGTTCCTCCGCTTAAAAATGCTTAGTCTTCATCTTCGTCCATGACCGCATCCATCAGTTCCCCTTCTACCTTCTCCACATAAAGATGTCCGTCCAGATGGTCTATCTCATGGCAGAATGCTCTTGCCAAAAGCTCTGTTCCTTCAATAATAAAGGGCTCCATATTTTCATCATATGCTTTTACTTTTACATAATTGGGCCTTGTTACCACACCTGACTTACCCGGTACGCTTAAGCAGCCTTCATTATCGGTCTGCTCACCGCTCGTCTCCAGAATAACCGGATTAATCAAAAGAATCGGATCTTCTCCTGTTACATCAATTACCACAATTCTTTTCAGAATTCCTACCTGCGGTGCTGCCAGTCCGACCCCCTGTGCCTCATACATGGTATCAAACATATCATCAATCAGCACTCTTGTTCTGTCTGTGATTTCCTTTACTTCTTTACACCGCTTATTTAATACGGGGTCTCCCATTTCTCTTATGTTTCTGATTGCCATTTTTATTTTCCTTTCATTAATAACTGTCTATTGGGTCAAAATCAAATTGAACCGTCTCATTCTTTCGTTCTGCCTGCTCAAGAAAAACTTCTATTCTTTCCCGAAGCATCTGCAATTTTTGATAATCCTTGTGTTTTAAATAAATCACAAAGCGGTAGATATCGTTAATCTTGCCGATGGTTGCCTTGGCAGGTCCTATCATTTGTACAGAATCCTTCAGCCGGTTCACTTCTCCGGCAATTTCCTTTGCAAGCACACTTCCCTCCTCTTCACTTTTAGATGTGATAAGTACCGCCAACATATGGGATGCCGGAGGATAGCCTGCCAGTTCCCTGTACAGAATTTCTTCCTCATAAAACGCCTCGTAGTCCTGTTCTGCCGCGCGCTGTACGCTGTAATGCTCCGGTCTGTAGGTCTGGATAATTACCTCTCCCGGTCTTTCTCCCCTGCCGGCTCTTCCTGCTGCCTGCGTAAGAAGCTGAAAGGTTCGCTCCGCACATCTGTAATCACTGTCATTAAGGGAAAGGTCTGCCGCCAGTACGCCCACCAGAGTTACTTTGGGGAAGTCATGTCCTTTTACAATCATCTGTGTTCCTACCAGAATATCTGCCTTCTCCTCCCAAAAAGCAGACAAAATTTCTTCATAGCTGTCTTTTTTCTTTGTAGTATCCCCATCCATGCGAAGTACTCTCGCATGGGGAAATCTTATATGAAGCTGTTCCTCAATCTGCTGTGTCCCTGCTTTAAACCCTAAAATATAGGGTGAGGAACAGGACGGACATTTCTTTACCTGCGCTGTCTCATATCCACAGTAGTGACACACCATCTTACCGCCCATATGCTGAGATAAGGATACATCACAGTGCGGACATTTCATCACATAACCGCAGGAGCGGCAGGAAACAAAGCCTGCATAGCCTCTTCTGTTTAAAAACAAAATAATCTGTTCCTTTTTTTCCAGTCTGTCCTCTATCAGTTCCTGAAGACTTGCACTGAAGATAGAACGGTTACCATTTCTAAGTTCTTCTCTAAGGTCCACCACGGAAGTATGGGCAAGCATTCCTCCTGTCAGGCGCTCTGTCAACCGAAACAAAGTATATTCCCCTTTCATTGCCCTGTCATAAGACTCTAAGGAAGGGGTTGCGGAGCCAAGCACCAGACCGGCTCCCTTAAGCTGTGCCAGGTATTCGGCTGTTTCTCTTGCATGGTACTTAGGGGCAGACTCACTTTTATAACTCCCCTCATGCTCCTCATCCATGACAATAAGTCCTAAATTGGGAAATGGCACAAACAGTGCGGAACGGGGACCGATAATCACATCGATTTCTCCCTTTTTTGCTCTCTCACACTGGTCATATTTTTCCCCTTGCGACAAGGTTGAATTCATAACAGATACCCTGTCGCCGAATCTTTTATAAAAACGAAGTAATGTCTGATACGTCAGCGCAATTTCCGGAATCAGTACAATACACTGCTTTCCCATTTTTATTACTGCCTCTATCAATGATAAATATACTTCTGTTTTGCCACTTCCGGTAATGCCGTGAATCAGATAAGTTTTTCGAATGCCATTTTCATAATCTGACAAAATGCTGTCTCTGATTTCACGTTGTTTTTCACTTAACGGCTTTCTCTCCTCTAATCCTGCCTCTATTTTGACAGGATTACGGTAGTATCCTTCTGCCTCTATCTGAAGAAGTCCCTGCCCCTGCAGCCCCTTTAAGGTAGGTGCAGATACATGAAGCTTTCCCGTTACCAGTTCATACGGAAGAACCGGTTCTTTTAAAAGTTCTGCAAGCACTCTTGCCCTGGCATGCTGATGCTTACGCAGGCATTCCCCGTAAACAGAGGTAATCTCCTCTATATCAGCCTTCCTTACTATTTTTTTCTTTTCCTTTTGTTTGAATGCCTGTTTTACGGGAAGTACTGTTTTTAATGCTGCTATCATGGTGGACCCGTAGGTTTTCTTAATCCAGGCTGCCAGCTTAATGGCATCTGCCTCCACGGGAACACCGTCCTTTACAATCGCAGCAATTTCCTTCATCCTCCCGGGCGGAAATTCCGCTTTGTCCGTAATTTCTATCACATAACCTTTTCGCAGATGATTACCGGCTCCGAAAGGCACGCTGACACACATGCCTGCTTCCAAATGCTCTCTCATTTCCTCCGGTATCTTATACTGAAAAGTCTTATCTACTTTTTCATGGGAAATATCAATAATGATATTGGCATATTTATTCGGCACATGTGCCATTTCCATGTCTTTCCTCCCCATCACCTGCAGCATTAAATCGGCTCACAAACCGATTTTCTTCAGCTGCGTGTGCGTCTTTCTTCCAAAATTTCTGCAATCAGATTTCTTTCATCCATCGGGTACTTTATGCCCTTAATTTCCTGATAATCTTCATGTCCTTTACCTGCCAGCACAATAATATCGCCCGGCTGCCCGTTATCAATGGCATACGCAATTGCTTCTTTTCTGTCACAAATCTCTATATAGGCTCCATCCGTCTTAATCATACCTGTTTTGATATCCGCCATAATGGAAAGTGGTTCTTCAAATCTGGGATTGTCAGAAGTAATAATGGTAAGATCGGCAAGCTTTCCACTCACTTCTCCCATCTCATAACGGCGAAGCCTGGAACGGTTTCCGCCACAACCAAACACGCACACTAAACGATTAGGATGATACTCCTTTAAAGTAGAAAGCAAACTCTCCAAACTCATGGCATTGTGGGCATAATCAATCAGCAACGTAAAATCATCGGATACCGGCACCATCTCGATTCTGCCCTTTACATGAGCTTTCAAAAGTGCTGCCTGTATCTTAGCGGTTTCCACACCAAAATGAAGACATACCGCAATGGCAGTCAAGGCATTATATACGCTAAATCTGCCCGGTGTAGGCACTTCTACCCGGAAATCCATTTTTCCTTTTACATGGAAATCCACTCCCAGCTCTCCCGGCTTATTTACCAGCTTCAAATCCTCTGCATAAAGGTCTGCTGTTTTATCAAAACCGTAGGTTTCAAGCATGCAGGTGTGCCCTTTCAGCACCTCATATACATGGGCATCATCTTTATTTACAATTCCCAAACGGCACTGCTTAAATAAAAGTCCCTTGCACATCCGGTATTCTTCAAAATCTGCATGCTCGTTAGGTCCGATATGATCCGGCTCTAAATTGGTAAAAATACCGATTTCAAAAGTAAATCCCTGCGTTCTGTGTAATTTAAGTCCTTGGGAAGCCACTTCCATAACCACCACTTGTATACCGGCATCTGCCATTTTGCGGAAATACTTCTGAAGCAGGAATGACTCCGGTGTGGTGTTATTCGCCGGAATATGCTCATCACCGATAATGGTTTCTATGGTTCCAATCAGTCCCACTTTATATCCGGCACTTTCCAAAATGGATTTTATCAGATACGTGGTTGTTGTCTTTCCTTTTGTTCCTGTAATACCTATTACCTTAAGCTCCTTTGCGGGATGAGAGAAATAAGCCGCTGAAATAAAAGCCATGGCATATCTGGTATCCTTCACTTTTATTACGGTCACATCACTTCCTTTGGGAAGTTCCACGTCCTTCTGCACTACCAGCACGGAGGCTCCTTTACTCACCGCTTCCGCTGCAAAATCATGACCATCTGTCACATAACCGCAGATACAGATAAAAAGACAATCCTTACTGATTTTTCTGGAATCATATACCACTTCGCTTACCGCTTTATCTACACTGCCTGCAATACATTCATATTCTAATTCTTTTAATAAGTTTTTACATGTAAACATGGATATTTCCCTCTTTTCCTTATAATAAGATAGCACGGTTATACACTTTTTTCAACTTTCCCCGTGCATAATCGTCCGGTACTATTATATGTTTGCAGCTTTTTTCGATATGATTTATTTTTTATTAATCAGATTTTAGATTTTTATTAGGAAGTAGACACAATTTGTTCACATTTTTGTTTTATGATAATTATCAAGATAGTTGAACAACTCACTATCTCCCCCCTCATAAGAAAGCGAAGCCTCCGGCAACACCGGAGGCTTCTGCTTTCTGTATTTAATATCTCTCAACCACTGTCTTATCATACGCAGTACCTTTCAACAATAATACTGCATCACAATCTGCACACTTTCTCTTCCTACGAAATAATTGAAATCCGGATAATATGCCATGGTAAACGTAAGCTCCTGTGACGCCTTTTTCCCACCGTATATGGCGTCCGTATCTTCCTGCCCGAATTTTTTCAAAAGAAACTCATTCCATTTCTCCATATCGCCGAAATAAATCATTTCATAGGTTTTTCCTGTCTCATCGGCAATGATATATTTGCCGACATTCTTGTTTTTTCCCATAATTTTGCCGTTTAAAAGCCTTACATTCTTCTGCGCGAACAAAGGCTTTTTATTCCCCACTCCAAAGGGTTCAAGCAATGAAAGCTCCCTGATAAAAGCTTTTCCCACATACGAAAGGGGCATAGGCACATCAATATGTATGATTTCTTCAAAATCTTCCTCTGTCAGCGTACAATTGTCATTTATTTTTTTGCGGAACAGCTCCATCTCCTCTTCCCCTGCAAGAGAAAGCCCCGCTGCCATCTTATGACCGCCGTATCTTGTAAAAAGCTCTTTGCAGCCGTTCATTTCCTCATACATGGAATAGGCTTCTATGGAACGCCCACTTCCTTTAATTCCCTCTTCGCCTTTGGTCAGCACAAAAGCAGGCTTTCCGAACTTTTCACGGACCTTACCGGCTATGATTCCTGCCAGACTTTCATGACAGTCGGGAAGATACACAACAAGTACTCTGTCATCCTTCAAAGCACTTTCTTCTACCTGTTTGATGGCCTGCTTCACACCATCTTCCGTCATTTTTTTACGGCTGTCATTTAAGGTCTTTAAATCCGCCGCAATGGTAACAGCCTCCTGCTGTTTCTGTGTCTCAAACAGGCTTAATGCTCTTGCAGCCGTATCAAGTCTTCCCGTAGCGTTTAAGCAGGGACCAATAATAAAGCCTGCGTGATAGGGAGTAATCTCCTTTTCCTCGATTCCGTTTGCCACCAGCAATGCTTTTAGTCCCGGGTTTTTCGTCTGTGCCATGGTTTTAAGACCATACTTTACAATAATACGATTCTCGTCGCGAAGCTCCATTACATCACATACGGTAGCAAGTGCCGCAAAGGGAAGCAATTCATCCCTCATGCTTTCCGTCTCTTCCTTGGTCCTTCCGCTTTTTTCAAAAAGAGCAAGAATTAACTTTAGGGAAACCACAGCTCCGCAAATGGACTTAAAGGGATAGTTGCAATCCTGCTGTTTTGGGTCAATCACAGCATCCGCATCAGGCAGAATATAGTGACGTTCTCCGCCTGCCTCCTCATAAGGAACCTCATGGTGATCTGTCACCACAACCGTCATACCAAGCTCTTTTGCCATGGCAATCTGAGACGCTGCCGCAATTCCGTTATCGCAGGTAATAATGGTGTCAATCTTCTCCTTATACGCATCCTCAATCAGGCTGTCGTTCAATCCATAACCGTCCCTGATACGGTGTGGAATAACTCTGTCCGTTTTTGCTCCCAACACCGACAGCCCCCGAAGCAAAATATAAGTAGAACAAATACCGTCCACATCATAATCACCGATAATTCTTATGGACGATTGCTCCTTTATCTTGGGCAAAAGCACGGTTACTGCCTTATCCATATTCTTTAAAAGAAAAGGACTGTGCAAATCGGCCAGACTTCCTTTTAAGAACCTGCGGATATCATCCTCTTCCACAATATCTCTGTTTCGCATGATTCTGGCAAGAACCGGTGTGATGCCGTACTCCTTTGCTATTTTATTAAAATCCGCCTTTTTGGCGGCAACCATCCATTTTGCCATTTTCTCTTCCTGCCGGGTAAGTCAAAATTTTTTATAAATATTTTCTCATTGCTGCTTCTACCACATGTCCTACAAGCACCGATGTTGTAACGCTTCCTGCTCCGCCCGGTACAGGTGTAATTGCCTCAACGATTTGTTCAGCCTCCTCATACTTCACATCACCGCACAGCTTTCCTTCTTCATTTACATTAATACCGACATCAATCACAATCTGTCCTTCTCTTAAATAAGATGCATCAATCACACCGGCTTTTCCGGCTGCAACGATAACAATATCGGCCTCTTTTACAACGGAAGGCATATCCTTTGTCTTTGTATGGCAAACGGTAACCGTAGCATTCTTCTTAAGTAACATCATGGATACAGGTTTACCTACAACAAGGCTTCTGCCTACTACCACAGCCTTCTTTCCTGTACAATCGATTCCGTAATGGTCAAGAATTTCCATACACCCCTGCGGGGTACAAGGTGGAAATCCCTGTTCTTTTCCTGCAAACACCCCTGCAAGAGACCCGTCTGTAATGCCGTCTACGTCCTTTGCAAAATCAAGTGCATTAATAATCTTTTCTTCATTCAAATGTTTCGGTAACGGACGGAACAACAACACACCATGGATATTTTCATTTTCATTCACCTGCGTAATCACTTCAAGAAGTGCTTCCTGTGTTACATCCCGGGGAAGAAGGAATTTTTCATATGCCACACCTAGCATTTCACATCTCTTCGTTGCCCCTCTTTCATAAGAAATATCATCTTCTCTCTCTCCGACACGGATAATGCCGAGCGTGGGAGTAATTCCCTTTTCATTTAACTTAGCAACATTTGCCTTTATCTTTTCATTCATTACGGCAGTCACTTCTTTTCCTAATAACTGTTTTGCCATTTTTAAGTCCTCCTGCTGTTCTTCAAATTTATTATTTCAGACGTTCATTCACGCTGCCGAATACCTTGTCTGCTTTTTCCGAATATTTGCAAATCATTTCATTTGCTTCTGCATTCAGGCTTTCTGCGTATTCACGATTTGCCATTGATTTTGTGTTTATAAACACGTTAAGAGACGCTCCGAGCAGTGCTGCTTTACAGAATGCAGCTCCTACCCCCGCATCACTTAATGCAATAACACTTCCCTTGACAGCAAATTCTTCAATCAAATCAATTGCTTCACAGCATTTTCGCATAATTTCCATGGGAACCGAGCAGGCATCCTTTAATACGATTTCCATAACCCGTGCTTTCTCTGCCTTTTCTTTCTCTGTTTCCTTTGGCATCCCGTAAGCCTTTGACAACGGCTCAAACACTCTTGCATCTTCCTCCACCAGATGCAGGAATTCCTTTTGCAAAGCATCTGCCTTTTCCTTTAGTGCAATAATATCCGCCTCAACATCAGCATATTTTTTCTTGCCGACAGTAAGACTTCCCACCATATTACCAAGTGCTGTTCCAAGTGCTCCGACAAGTGCAGATGCGCCGCCGCCACCCGGAACAGGTGCCTTTGTGGATAATACTTCAACAAAATCTTCGCATGAATAGGTTGTAAAACTCATAATAATCCTCCCGGTTATATTTTAATATTGTTATTTATTCTATTTTTCAAAATCGCACCCGCTATATACCATTCATCCCGTCAACAATTTTCCTTTGTTGCTCTACAAATTTTCAACAAAGGTCTTAGCCAGCTCAACCCGGGTTGTAACTTCGGCCTGTATATCAGTTCCTGACATTCCGTTAGTCAGTTCTTTTCCAAGTGAAAGCCCATGACCTCCCTTCGGATAAATATGACTTTCAAAAGGAATATTATATTTTCTGAGTGCCTGCCGCCATAAATTGTAACGCCAAAAGTTCACCTTCACGGTCTGACACACGGCTATAGCCACCTCCCGGGCAAATGATGATCATAGGGCGCGTCTTTACCCGCATCTCCTCTGATGCATCAAGCAAATATGTGGTAAGTGCAGGATTCCCACGCTTCCTTCTACCGTCATATCAAACACATGATACTGCATACCCTAAATTCCTCCCAAAAATCATATAAACAGGCTGCCTCATTGCCTATATTATACCAAAAGAATCTGTATCTGAAAAGGCGTCCTG
>CAYWHY010000037.1:0-18209 GCA_964458255.1 uncultured Lachnospiraceae bacterium
GCAGAAAACGTCTCTGTGTGATACCATTTGTCTTGTTGTTAAACTTCTCAGGCATCATTTCATAGAAATCTTTTAATTCCTGATTCTTCAGAATTTCTGTATGCAGTCTTGCCACACCGTTAACGGAATAGCCCGCTGCAATGGCAAGATGTGCCATTTTTACCTGACCATCATAAATGATTGCCATCTTGCGTACCTTTTCCTGATTACCGGGATACATTTCCTGAATTCTGATGATGAATCTGCGGTTAATCTCCTCGATAATCTGATAAACTCTGGGCAGCAGTCTTGAGAACAATTCAATGGGCCATTTTTCAAGTGCCTCTGACATAATGGTATGGTTTGTGTAAGCACAAGTCTTGGTGGTAACTTCCCATGCCTCATCCCATGTAAGATAATATTCATCCATCAAAATTCTCATCAGCTCTGCCACTGCCACAGTAGGATGTGTATCATTGAGCTGGAATGTAACCTTCTCATGGAATTTGCGAATATCATCATGCTTACGCATATATTTGGCAATTGCCTCCTGCACAGAAGCGGAAATAAAGAAGTACTGCTGTTTCAGACGCAATTCTTTACCTGCATAATGATTATCATTGGGGTAAAGTACTTCTACAATATTTCTTGCCAGATTTGCCTGTTCCACAGCCTTCTGGTAATCACCCTTGTCAAAGGAATCAAGCTGGAAACATTCTACAGCTTCCGCATCCCAGATACGAAGGGTATTTACGATACCGTTACCATAGCCTACAATAGGCAAATCATAGGGAATGGCTCTGACACTCTGATAGCCTTCCTGTACAAAATGGCTTCTGCCGTTTTCATCTACATGTACACTTACATAACCGCCGAATTTAACTTCTTTCGCATATTCCGGTCTGCGAAGCTCAAAAGGATTACCGTCAACCAGCCAGTTATCCGGCACTTCAACCTGATAGCCGTCTCTGATTTCCTGCTTAAACATACCATAACGGTATCTGATTCCACAGCCGTATGCAGCATATCCTAATGTTGCAAGGGAATCAAGGAAACATGCTGCCAGTCTGCCAAGACCACCGTTACCAAGTGCTGCATCAGGCTCCTGGTCTTCAATTACATTCAAATCAAGTCCCAGTTCATCCAGTGCCTCTTTTACATCCTTATAAGCCTGTAAATTGATAATATTGTTTCCAAGTGCACGCCCCATCAGGAATTCCATGGAAAGGTAATACACTGTCTTAGGATCCTGCCTGTCAAATTCCTTCTGCGTAGCCATCCACTTATCTATTACAGCATCCTTAACAGCATAGCAAACTGCCCGAAAAATCTGCTGGTCAGTTGCTTCTTCCAAATTTTTTCTATATAAAGTTTTCACATTATACAGCACACTTCTTTTAAATAGTTCTTTATCAAAAGAATCTAATGCCGGTGTCGATTTTCTCGCCATTGCTTTTCCTCCTCTTACTCGTGTTTTTCCACACCGATGATTACGTTCTCGCCATTGACATTCCACTCCCTGCTTACCGCAAGCTCTGTATCTGTCATGACAGCATCTGCAAGTACCTTTTCGGAAATGGCTTTTTCATTTGCCTTCACAATACCTGCAATCTTCTGATTACCTGAAATACTTACCCTGATGTGATCCATCACTTCAAAGTCCGCATCCTTACGCATTGTCTGAATCTTACTGATTACTTCATATACAAAACCTTCTTCAATCAGTTCTTCTGTCAGGTTGGTATCAAGAACTACCGTCACATAATTGTCAGCCTCTGATACATAGCCTTCCTTCTGACTCATTTCGATAAGTAAATCATCCTCTGCAAGAGAAACCTCGCTGCCGCTTACATCGAATACCAAAGCCCCCTTTGCTTTGAGTTCATCCATGGCAGCATTTCCGTCAAGACCGGCAAGATATTCTTTAATACCGCCAAGCTGTTTGCCATATTTCGGACCTACCGTCTTAAGCTGAGGCTTGAAGCTGTAGCTTGTAAAATCTCTGACATCATCAGTAAATGTTACTGCTTTTACATTTAATTCATCTTCAATAATTTCTTTAAAGTAATCATCAAGTGCCTGTTCTGCTTTTACAAACATATTTCCAATGGGCTGACGATTCTTGATGTTAGCCGCATTACGTGCTGCGCGCCCCATCACAACAATCTTCACTGCCTCATCCATACTCTCTTCCAATTTCTTGTCAATCATACCCTCATTTACAACAGGGAAATCGCACAAATGAATACTTTCGGGAGCTGTCTTATCCACACTTCTTACAAGATTCTGATAAATTTCCTCTGTCATGAAAGGTACCATAGGGGCTGCTGCCTTGGAAATTTCAACAAGTGCAGTATAAAGAGTCATGTACGCATTAATCTTATCCTGTTCCATACCCTTTGCCCAGAAACGCTCACGAGAACGACGGACATACCAGTTACTCATTTCATCCACAAAGTTGTCAAGTACTCTTGCCGCTTCGGGGATTTTGTAATTATTTAAATTATCATCCACTTCTTTAACAGCTGTATTCAGCTTGGAAAGCAGCCACTTATCCATAACGGGTAACTTATCATATGCTAAGCTGTATTTTGTTGCATCAAAATGATCAATATTTGCATACAGAACAAAGAATGCATACGTATTCCAAAGTGTTCCAAGGAACTTACGCTGTCCTTCCTGAACGGCCTTGCCATGGAAACGGTTAGGAAGCCATGGTGCAGAGTTGATATAGAAATACCAACGGATAGCATCGGCGCCGTAAGTGGCAAGTGCGTCAAAAGGATCTACTGCATTTCCTTTGGACTTACTCATTTTCTGTCCGTTTTCATCCTGAACGTGCCCCAGAACGATTACATTTTCATAAGGAGCTTTGTTAAACAACAGTGTTGATTCTGCCATCAGTGAATAGAACCATCCTCTTGTCTGATCCACTGCCTCAGAGATAAATTGTGCCGGGAACTGAGCTTCAAACAGTTCTTTATTTTCAAAAGGATAATGATGCTGTGCAAAAGGCATTGCTCCTGAGTCAAACCAGCAGTCAATTACCTCAGGCACCCTCTTCATGGTCTTGCCGCACTTAGGACAATTACAAGTAATTGCATCAATGTAAGGTCTGTGAAGCTCAACCGTCTTAGCTTCCGGATTGCCGCTCATCTCTTCCAGCTGCGCCCGGGAACCAATGGCTTCCTGATGTCCGCAATCCTCACATTCCCAGATATTCAACGGAGTACCCCAGTAACGATCACGGGAAAGACCCCAGTCCTGAATATTTTCAAGCCAGTTTCCGAAACGACCTTCTCCGATAGATTCGGGAATCCAGTTAACTGTTTTATTATTGCGGACAAGATCGTCACGAACTGCTGTCATCTTGATAAACCACGATTCTCTTGCATAATAAATAAGAGGGGTATCACATCTCCAACAGAAAGGATAATCATGTTCAAACTTAGGTGCTGAGAATAATTTTCCTTCCTTATCAAGATCTACCAGAATATCTTTGTCAGCATCCTTAACAAACTTACCTGCGTAAGCAGTTTCTTCAGTCATGTTGCCTCTACCGTCAACGAACTGAACGAAAGGCAAATCATATTTGCGACCCACCTGGGCATCATCTTCACCAAATGCCGGTGCAATATGAACAATACCGGTACCGTCTGTCATGGTAACATAATTGTCACATGTTACATAATGTCCTTTTTTATGTTGCTTTGCTGCCACTTCTCCCGCACACGCAAAAAGAGGCTCATATTCCTTATACTCTAAATCTTTTCCTGCGTAAGTTTCCAATACTTCATATGCTGCTTTGCCTTCCTCCAAAAGAGAACCAAGCACGTTGTCAAGAAGTGCCTGTGCCATATAATAGGTGTAACCGTCTGCAGCTTTTACTTTTACATAAGTTTCATCCGGATTTACACAAAGCGCCACGTTGGAAGGCAACGTCCAGGGTGTTGTCGTCCATGCAAGGAAGTAAGCATCTTCACCAATTACCTTAAAACGAACTACTGCGGAACGTTCCTTAACAGCCTTATATCCCTGTGCCACTTCATGAGAAGAAAGAGGGGTTCCGCAACGGGGACAATAAGGCACAATCTTAAATCCTTTATACAAAAGACCTTTATCCCAAATCTGCTTAAGAGCCCACCATTCGGATTCAATAAAATCATCATGATAGGTTACATAAGGGTCATCCATATCAGCCCAGAAACCAACGGTACCTGAGAAGTCCTCCCACATACCTTTGTATTTCCAAACACTTTCCTTGCACTTGTCAATAAAGGGATCCAGACCATATTCTTCAATCTGTTCCTTACCGTCAAGTCCAAGTAACTTTTCTACTTCCAATTCTACCGGAAGTCCATGTGTATCCCATCCTGCCTTACGCGGAACCATGTATCCCTTCATGGTACGGTATCTGGGAATCATATCCTTAATAACACGGGTAAGCACGTGACCGATATGCGGTTTACCATTGGCTGTCGGAGGTCCGTCATAGAAGGTGTAAGCAGGCCCTTCTTTGCGGTTTTCCATACTCTTCTTAAAAATGTCATTTTCACGCCAGAATTTTTCGACTTCTTTTTCGCGGTCTACAAAATTCAGGTTTGCTGATACTTTCTGATACATTCTCTTTCATCCTTTCTTCTAATACAATACAGGTTTTATTGTTTCTGATTTGTTAATCCATAGGAAATAAAATAATAAAAAAATAAAGCCCCGTCCTGTAAAAGGACGAGGCTGAACCATCTCGCTACCACCTGTTACATCATACGCACCGCGGCACCATAAGATACCCGGCTGAATATGGCTTCCTTTAACGGAGGAAAACCGGCAAAGCCTACTTTCATGTGATACCCCTTTCGTTAATGATTGATATGTGAAAGGATTTACCCGTTTCGGCCCGCAGCTCAGAAGTGATATTCGTTGCTTTCTTACTGGTACCGGTCTTCCACCCTCTCCGGCTCGCTGTAATGTTCAGGGAACAACTACTGTCTTCGTCATTGCTTTTTGATACAATATTTATCTGTCTTATCTAATACAAATTACACCATAACAACCACGTTTGTCAAGAGGTGGTATGTAATTTCCACTCCCCATTTCAGTCTGCCTTGTCAGTGAAAGTTTTTAGGTGTATAGTATTTAAAAAAGCGAATCACATCAGTAAAAGGAGATTTTTCATGGACAGACAAAACCTAACTCTACTCACAGACCTTTATGAACTTACTATGATGCAGGGTTACTTTAAACACAAGGATCGCAATGAAACCGTTATTTTTGATGCTTTTTACAGAACCAATCCCTGCGACGGCGGCTATGCCATTGCAGCCGGTCTGGAACAGCTTATTAAATATATCAAAGAACTGCATTTTTCCAAACAGGACATTGACTATCTGGCGAGCCTTGCCATTTTTGAGACAGATTTTCTCGATTATCTGGCAAACTTCAAATTTTCCGGTGACATCTATGCCATTCCCGAGGGAACGGTCATGTTCCCGAGAGAACCTTTTGTAAAAGTAATTGCACCCATTATGGAAGCCCAGCTGGTAGAAACCGCTATTTTAAATATTATTAATCACCAGAGTCTGATTGCCACCAAAACCGCAAGAGTCTGCTATGCAGCAAAAGGTGATGGTATTATGGAATTCGGTCTTCGCCGTGCACAGGGTCCTGATGCCGGTATTTACGGAGCCAGAGCTGCCGTAATCGGTGGCTGTGTGGGAACTTCCAACGTTCTTTGCGGTCAACTGTTTGATGTGCCTGTCAAAGGCACACACGCCCACAGCTGGATTATGAGTTTTCCGGATGAATATACTGCATTTAAAACTTACGCTGAAATGTATCCTTCCGCATGTATTTTGCTGGTAGATACCTATGATACTTTAAAATCCGGCATTCCCAATGCCATTAAGGTCTTTACCGAAATGCGCGAAGCGGGAATTCCTCTTTCTTACTATGGCATCCGTCTGGACAGCGGTGACCTTGCCTATCTTTCCAAAAAAGCCCGTAAGATGCTGGACGCAGCAGGTTTTACCGAAGCCGTTATTTCCGCTTCCAACGATTTGGATGAATACCTGATTGAAACCTTGAAAGCACAGGGGGCTACCATCACTTCATGGGGTGTAGGCACCAACTTAATTACGTCAAAAGACAATCCGGCCTTTGGCGGTGTATATAAGCTTGCTGCCATTAAAGGAGCTGACGGAGAATTCATACCCAAAATCAAGCTTTCCGAAAACACCGAGAAAGTTACCAACCCCGGCAACAAGACCATTTACCGTGTATACGAAAAAGGAACCGGCAAAATTAAGGCTGACTTAATTTGTCTGGTAGGGGAAACTTTTAACGAAAACGAACCGCTGCTTTTATTCGATCCCATTGAGCCTTGGAAAAAGACCAAACTCTCGGCAGGAAGCTATACCTTACGCGAACTGCTTGTGCCCATCTTCAAAAACGGAGAATGCATATACGATTCTCCCTCAGTTATGGAAATCCGGGATTACTGCACGAAAGAAAAGGATACCCTTTGGGACGAAACAAAGCGTTTTTTCAACCCTCATCAGGTGTACGTAGATTTATCAAAGAAGCTGTATGATATCAAGATTCAGTTACTTGATCAGATGAGTGAGAAATAAAAGATAATAAAAATACTGCGTGCAATTTTATCGGAAGATTAAAAAATTTAAATCTGCCTCGATTTTTATCCTATTTCCCAATCATCAGCTCTGCCAGATACTCCGCTGTAGGCAAAAGCACTTTTTCATCCACCTTAAATCCCGGCCGGTGAATCAGCTGTCCCTTTCCGGTTCCCACCTTTACGTAGCATCCGGGAATCTTCTCCTCGTAGAAAGAAAAGTCATCGCCACCCATGGAGCTTTCCTCAGGCACTACCATAAGTCCGCACTTCTTTGCAATCGCTTTGGCCTGCTCTGACATATCCTTGTCATTAAAAGTGGCCGGCGGACCGGCAATCCACCGGACTTCTGCCTTGGCACCATAGGCAGGCGCCGTATTTCCGGCAATCTCATTCAGCCTTTTTTCAAAAAGGATTCTGTCTTCTTTATCCATGGTACGAACCGTACCTTCCAGTTCTGCCACTTCCGGTATTACATTCCATGTGTTTCCTGCCTGTATTCTGGTAACACTGATAAGCGACGGATGAAAAGCATTTACATTTCTGGTGACAATGGTTTGAAGTGCCTGCGTTATGGCTGCTGCCACCGGAATGGGGTCTACTCCGTCATCGGGATGTGCTCCGTGACAGCCCACTCCCGTAACCTTGATGATAAAATGGTCTACTGCCGCTGTCACATATCCATCACGGATTCCGACTGTTCCTGCCTCGTTCGTCGGGTCTGCATGCAGTCCCCAAATTATATCTACATCATCCATTACATCTGTTTCCAGAATTTTAAATGCTCCGATAGAAGTCTCCTCTGCCGGCTGAAAAATAATTTTCACGGTTCCCGCAAGCTCTGTCTTTCTTTCGTTCAGTAAAACGGCACAGCCAATACCTGCCACAACATGAAAATCATGACCGCAGGCATGCATCTTTCCGTCTTGCTTAGATGCATAAGCAAGCCCGGTTTCTTCTTTTATGGGAAGTGCATCAATGTCGCACCGAAGTGCCTGCACCGGTCCTTCCTTTTTACCCCGAATCACTGCCACAAGTCCTGTTTCCAGATTATAGGGCAAAATTTCAATGCCTTCCTGCGTCAATATTTCCCTAATCTTTTCCGTTGTTTCATATTCCTCATATGCTAACTCCGGATGCTCATGAAACCACTCAAAATATTCTCTTAACTCATTTTCTAAACTTTTCCAATCACTCATTACCCTACCATGTCCGTTCAAAAATTGCATTAACCTTTACTATTCGGATCCAGCGCATCTCTCAATGCATCTCCGATAAAGTTAATCGCCATAACCAGTATCACAATCAAAACGCCTGCCGGAATCCAAAGCCACGGCTGCTTCGTCAGTACTGTCAAAGATTCTGCTCCGTTTAACATGTTTCCCAGGCTTGCCGTAGGCGGTTGCACCCCCATTCCAAGGAAGCTTAAAGCTGCCTCATCAAGCATGGAAAGTGCCAATACAGAAGTTGCATACACCAGAATCGGAGCCACCGTATTCGGCAAAATCTCCGAAAACAAAATATAACGTAGCGGCATACCCGCTACAATGGCACTCTTGATAAAATTGGTTTCCCGTAAATTTAAAACATTTCCACGAACAAGTCTTGCAATACCCGGCCAATCCACAAAGCCGAGAATCAAAATAATACTCCAAAGCCCCGGTTTAAAAATGGATGCTGCCACCAGCACAAGTAATATATACGGGAATGACATAACCATATCTGTAAAACGCATGATAATCATATCCGCTACGCCGCCAAAATATCCGGCAATCAAACCTAACACTACTCCTATCACGGTAGAAATCAGCGTAGCCATAATACCTACCAACAAAGAAATACGCATGGCATACAAAAGTCTGCTGAACACATCCCTGCCAATCCTGTCTGTTCCAAGCCAATGTTCTCTACCGGGTGCCCCGCTAAAGGGTCCCATAATTGCATCAGGATCATAAGGTGCAAGTATGGGTGCAAAAAGTGCCGCACCGCCCAGTACCATCAAAAGCACCAGACTGACCATAGCAAGTTTATGTCTCCTGAAACGGCGGAACACTGTCTGTAAATAGCTTTCACCGGTAATATCTTTTACTTTTTCTATCTGTTTATCCATATGCCCCTCCTAATCTAACTGAATCGTAGGATCTACCAACGCATACAGAATATCTGTAACCAGATTGGCAACCAGAACAACAATGGCAGACAGCAGACATACCCCCATAATCACGGGATAATCCCTGCTTGTAATAGCACTCATGGTCATAAGTCCAAGCCCCGGCCATGAAAATACCTGTTCCATAATAACCGCTCCACCGAATAATGTAGGAATCTGCATGCCGATTACTGTTACGATAGGCACCAGTGCATTACGAAGTGCATGCTTATAAATTACTTTCCATCTGCCGATACCCTTTGCCCTTGCGGTACGCAAATAATCCTGTTGCAAAATTTCCAGCATTGCACTGCGGATATATCTGATATTACTTCCCGCCATTGAAAAAGCAAGCACTGTTACCGGCATAACCATGTGCTTTGCCACATCTGCAAAGCCTCCGTCCGTTCCCAGCGTAATCATACCACTTGAAGGCAGCCACCCCAACTTAACCGTGAATACGTAAATTAACAACAGCGACAAAAAGAAGCCCGGTATACTGCTTCCCAAAAAGGAAAAGGTCACTACCGCATAATCCCCCTTGGAGTACTGACGGACGGCACTGTAAATGCCTGCCGGCACGGCTACCAAAAGGCTTACCAGCATGGATACCCCCATAAGAAGCAAGGTAGGACCCAAATGCTCTGCTATCATACTGCTGACAGCCTGATAGGATTTCACGGAATATCCCATGTTCCCCTGAAGGAGCTGGGAAAGCCAGACAAAATACTGTACATAAAAAGGCTGATCCAGTCCCATTGCAATTTTCTTTGCCTCTACCGCTGCTTGTGATACACGCGGTCCCTGCAGCATTTCAAGGGGACTTCCTGCCAGACACATAATGGCATAATCAATAATAGTAATGCCAATGAGTACAGGAATAGCAATCAGAATACGTTTCATAATATATTTACTCATGACTGCCCAGCCTCCTTTTGTACCAATACAATCGGACAGGCGCAATAATGTCCCTGCCCTTCTTTTATTTCCTGAAGCAACGGTTCCTTTTGTCTGCAGATTTCTGTTGCATACGGACATCTTGTATGGAAACGGCAGCCGGAAGGCGGATTCACATTGTCTGCGATTTCTCCCTGCAATAAATCCGGCTCCTCTTTTTTTTCCGAAAAATCCGGCGTCGGTACCGCTTCTAAAAGTGCTTTCGTATAAGGATGTACCGGATTATGGAACACTTCCTTTGCCTCCCCTATTTCCACAATTTTACCCAGATACATAACAGCAATCCGATCACTGACGTAATTCACGGCTCCCAAACCATGTCCCACAAAAAGCAGCGTCAGATGTAATTCATCTTTCAAACTTTTAAGTAAATTCAAAATCTGCGCCTGAATGGAAACATCAAGTGCACTGACAGGCTCATCACATACGATAAATTCCGGATTTAAAGAAAGTGCTTTGGCAATACCGATTCTCTGCCTCTGTCCGCCGGAAAACTCATGCGGATATCTTCCCAGTACACTCTTAGGAAGACCTACCATATGAAGCAACCGGTAAAGCTCTTTTTCTACCGTATCTTTGGTAACAATTCCATGATACAGCATAGGCTGTGCCAGAATTTCATAAATATGCTTGCGGGGATTTAAAGACGAATAAGAATCCTGAAATACCATTTGAAGATTCGTGCGTATCCTCTGTATCTCACCCTTTTTCATCTGTGAAATATTTGTTCCCTTATAATAAATTGTTCCTTCTGTAGGCTTCTCCAGCCCCACCAGCTGTCTTCCTATCGTCGATTTGCCACAGCCGGACTCTCCTACCAGTCCTAACGTTTCTCCCGGCATGATTGAAAAACTCACATCATCTACCGCTTTAATATGACCGGTTGTATGAGTAATAATACCACCCCTGATGGGATAATATTTTTTCATGTTTTCTACCTGAATGAATGGGGTTAAATCTTTCCCGCTCATGTAGGAATACCCCCTTCCTTCCTTACCATACATCTGACAAAATGTCCTTCGGAAACCTTATAATTTTCCTGTGGCTTTTCACACCCTTCTCTACGATAAATACAGCGTTGTGCAAAGCGGCAGCCTTTGATATCATCATAGTTTTCAGGGACCATGCCCGGTATAGACAGAAGTTCTCTCTCCTCACTATCCTTAATTGTCGGCACTGTATCAAGAAGTGCTCCGGTATAAGGATGGCAGGGATTTTCAAATAACTCTTTTGCAGAAGCCTCCTCTATCATCTGTCCTGCATACATGACAAGCACGCGGTCTGCCATATTCGCAACTACACCGATATCATGCGTAATCAAAATGATAGACATACCGTTTTCTCTTTGAAGCTCCTTAAGCAGCTTCATAATCTGGGCCTGAATAGTCACATCCAATGCCGTGGTAGGCTCATCCGCAATCAGTAGCTTAGGATTACATGAAAGTGCCATGGCAATCATCACTCTCTGCCGCATACCGCCTGATAACGTGTGCGGATATTTTTTCATGGTACCTTCCGCATCCGGCATACCTACTTTTCTAAGAAGCTCTATCGCACGCTCTGATGCTTCTGCCTTAGACAACTTCATGTGTGTACGGATACTTTCCGAAATCTGACTTCCTATCGTGAAAACCGGATTTAAGGATGTTAAAGGATCCTGAAAAATCATAGTCATCTGATTACCTCTTATCTCATCCATTTCCTTTTCATGAAGGGTAAGCAGGTCTTTACCGTCAAACCAAGCACTGCCGCCGGTCACTTTGCCGCCTCTGCCAAGAAGCCCCATCACAGACAATGAAGTAACGCTTTTCCCACATCCTGATTCTCCAACAATGCAGACAATTTCCCCTTCATCCACATGAAAATCAATATGATCTACGCTGATATTTTTCCCATAATCCCCTGTAAAGGTCGTTGTAAGTCCCTTTACCTCCAGTAAATGCGCCATGATTTGTCCTCACTTACTTTTTCATTATGTGCACAAATACCACAGGATGCACCCACGGCTCACCCTGCGGTATCTGCCTTAAAAACCGATACTTTTATCTGATTTTCTTCACTTTCTTTATTCTGCAATATCCCATTCATGAATATTGTTAAAGAATCCGTAAACATTGGCGTTTACCCCTGTCAGACGTTTGCTGACTGCTCCCTGTGCACTAATCACATAAGCAGAGAACATGGGCACATCTTCCTGTGTCTTTTTATTGACTACGGAATAATATGCCTTACTTTCTTCCACGCTTCCTGCTGTCTGGGTATTTGCAAGTGCTTCATTGACAGAATCATCACTGTAGCCGGTCCAGCTGCCCTCCCCTGCAAGAAGCCATGACATATCCGGATAAGGGTCCACCGGTGCATACGTATACTGTACAGCAAACAAGTCATAATCCGTAGTTCCTGCAATCGTCATTAAGGTTGCCAGATCTACCGTCTGCACTTCCGCCTTAATTCCCACTGCAGCCCACTGAGCCACCATAACCTGCGATGCATTTACAAAAGTACCGTCACCGGAATTCACATAAAAACGAAGTGTCCGGGAACCATCCCATCCTGCCTCTGCAAGAAGCTCTTTTGCCTTTTCAGGGTCATAGCTTACAGGTGTAATGCTTTCATCATAGAAAGGGCTTGCAGAAGAAAGGAAACCATCTACGATTTCTCCATGTCCTTTCATCAGCTGTTCTAAAATCTGTTCTCTGTCAATGGCATATAAAAGTGCCTGACGAACTCTTACATCAGGAATATTTGCTGTCTGAATAAATACAGACTGGTTGGTCACGGGAGAACCGTATACCACATCTACATTAGGCAGTGCTTCAATGCTTTCATAATCCTCCTGCGGAATTGCCGTCATGGTGTGATGCGTTACATCAATTTCCCCCGACTGAAGTCCCGCATAAACCTGACTGGAATCTACTATCTTGAAGTTCAACTTTTCAATCTTAGGGGCACCCTTCCAATATTCTGTATTAGATTCATAGGAAATATAATGATTTACATCATAATCCACCAATTTATAAGGTCCGCTGACTACATCCGGATGATTAAACCAGTCTGCGGTTGTAAGCTCTGCTTCGCTAAACTTTTCAATTACATGCTTAGGCAATGTATGCAGATAACATGCATAAGTATTCTGAAAAGTGGATAAAGCAATCGGATACTTGGTGGTAAACTGAACCGTCTTATCGTCAAGCACCTTAATGCCTTCTATGCCTGTAGCACCTTCTGCCACAAAGCCATCATCCCCTACCCCCTCAAAGGCATAAAGAAGCAATGTTGCATTTGCTACAACAGGGCTCGCAAGGCGGAGCACTGTGTACTCTAAGTCATACGCCGTAACAGGCATACCGTCTGACCATGTCGCATTGTCGTCAATATGCACCATAAAGTTTATATTG
The DNA here is from genome assembly GCA_964458255.1 of uncultured Lachnospiraceae bacterium. Classification (GTDB taxonomy): domain Bacteria; phylum Bacillota; class Clostridia; order Lachnospirales; family Lachnospiraceae; genus Suilimivivens. Next base: position 13,112 of record CAYWHY010000037.1, read on the forward strand.
TCCTGTGTAGTAATGGAATCTGCAAGCATCGGCCGGAAATTCAAATCTTCATCCAATTCCATAAGCGGCAAAAACTGCAATCCTACTGCATATTTATTAATCCATGTCTGGTCAATGGCGAACGGATTAATTCCACCGAGAGAATCAGTAATACCGATATTCACAATCTTTTCTCCGGATACCGCCTGTTCTGCTCCACTATTTGGGTCAGTTGCATTTTCCTGCTGTGCATCGGATGAACAACCTGCCACGGAAAATATCATGGCTGCTGTGAGCACAAAGCAGATTCCTTTACGAACTAATTTTTTCATACTACTTCCTCCTTGACAAATTCCACAATCAGCGTTATATTACAATCACTTTGCAACTTTATTATTTTACTACACTTTTTCCAAAAGGTACATAGGAACTTTCAATGAAAAATTTATTAAACTATCAGACATCGGAATATGATTGCGGTCCGGTATCTCTGATTAACGGTATTCGTTACCTGTTTAACAGAGAAGAGGTATTTCCCGACATTATTAAGTTTATTATGCTTTACAGCATGGATACCTATAATGAAGAAGGAGAATTATGCAAGCGGGGTACATCAGCTGCCGCAATGAACTATATTGCCAGTTGGCTCAATCATTTCAGCATCACAAGAAAATTTCCTATCCGCTGTGAATATCTTTCCAATCAGGAGGTTACCATTTCTGAAGGAAGCCGGATTCATGAAGCATTAAAGCAGGGCGGCGTCGTTGTTTTACGCCTTTATCTGGAAGTCCCTCATTACGTACTTTTAACCGGAATCAGGGATGACAAAATTTTATTATTTGACCCTTATTACGAGGAGCCTGATTCCCCTGATTTTGATGAGGAATACCATACGGAAGAAATTACTTTTATAAATGACAGACCTAAAGAGGCAAACCGTGCCGTGACTATGAACAGAATGAACCGTCTCGGCAAAGAGTATTATGAAATGGGAGAATTCGCATGCCGTGAGGCATTAATCATGTTTCACACCATTACTAAGTAGGCTGCCACGTAAATGACAGCAGGGGCTCAGTCACTTGACACTGTGACTGTACCCCTGTTTTTTACTGTTCCATCTGCCTTCCGAGAAAGCCCGCCGCTGACTGAATCAGCTTCTGTTCTACTTCACCCATCTTTCCTTTTTCCGAGGCACTGACCAGTATTACGGCACCTATCACATCCCCTTCACAAATAATGGGGCTTATGGCTTCATGCATAAATTCTTCTGATGCTTCTTTCACAATCGGAATGAAATTTTTATCTTCCTTTGATGCCAGAGTTGTTTCACGATTATTAATCTTATCTTCCAATTCCTTACTTAATTCTTTTGAAAGCAGGCTTTTCATACCGCCGGAAACCGCAATCACCTGATCTCTGTCTGCAATCACCGCCACATGTCCCGAAACCTGACAAAGGCTCTCCGCATACTGCCTGGCAAATGTATGCATTTCACCGATTGGGGAATACTTTTTTAAAATAATTTCACCTTCTCTACCCGTAAATATTTCGATAGGGTCGCTTTCTCTGATACGAAGGGTACGCCTTATTTCCTTCGGTATCACAATACGACCCAAATCATCTATACGGCGCACAATTCCCGTTGCTTTCATATATCTGTTTCTCCTTTTTGTCATTTTTTTGCTATGAAAGTAGTATTTGTAAAAAGAGAAATAATATACCGGTGATTCTAAAAAAGCTTCCCAATGCGAAAATGTTACAGTTCAATCCCATTCTGTCTGCACAGCTCTCTTGCGCTCTCTACGGAATCTACGCCTGTCGCATTCTTAATCGGTGCAAACTCTCTGCTTCGCTCTACCTCAAACGGCAGACAGTTTTCCATTTCGTGAATCATATCAAGTACCAGCTGCTCAAACTTGTAGCCGTTCGGGCCCTCCGGCTTCACCCTTTGTCCCTGTCCGCCCAGATACGGAATCTTCTTTTCCACCACATGAAGCGGAAGCTTTTTCTCCCTGAGCTTTTCAAGCTCAGAAATTTGAAACAGATAATTCAGGATGACACCGAAATTGTAAGCAGGATCTCCGTCCTCATCCTTTGCATTCATCAATTCCTCTGTAAGCTCAAAATACTCTACGATGGAAGGCTTACCATCCTCTAAGCACATCACGCCAACCTTCTCATCCGGCGTAACCTTTCTAACCACCTTAGAGCCTGCCACATATCCGTTTTCCATGACCGCACCGACAAATACCGGATCGGCAATCCTCTGCAATACATTATCTACCGAAAAAATATTCAGCCATTCCACACCGTCTTTAATTGCCTTCTGTGCAACGCCCCACTTATGCATGGAAGTATACCAGCCGCCGTTTCCATTCGGCGAAGTAGACATCTTATACTTTTCTTCAAGATACACCTTCCCCTGATAATCGGTTGCCGGTGCCATATCCTGCATAAAAAAAGTCACAAACTCCGGTGCATATCCAAAATACGCATGCTTCTTTAAAAATGCTGTTGTCGCCTCATGATTCTTATCACTTGTCATAATATACAGCGGAACAAAGCAGCCGGCTTCCTTCACCACTTCCATCAGATTTTCAATCAGTCGCTGAAAAATGTAAACTTCCTTCGTAATGCCGATGTTATACATCCCTTTGGGATTATCAGAACCAAGCCGCGTTCCCATACCGCCTGCAAGAAGGACAGCTCCTACTTTTCCTTCCCGGATCGCCTGCAGACCGGTTTCCTTAAACTGCTGCTTCTTAGCTTCGATCTCCTTAAGCTGCATGGCGGCGAGCGGTGTAATCACACCTCTTTGCTGCTCTTTTTTTCCGTTTTTGACGCCATTTAACACCGCAAAATCCGTCTCTTCAATTTGTCTAAGTAAAGCTTCCTGCTCTTGCACGGAAAGCCCGTCATAATATTTTAAAACATGATCCTGTCCAAAACGCTGCAGCTTCTGCTCCGCTTCCTGTCTGTTCATATGATATCCTCCGTTTTTGCTATATTATTAATATCATACGGCAAATTTATGATTTACGCAACTTCGTGTCAGCTTACAATAACATTCCCATCAAAAATGCTGTTGACAGCACTGTAAACAGCACACACAAGACTTTCATACCTTTTTGCAGAATCTTTAGTTCGTCAGCAAATCTTCCATCAGGCTCTATCTGCAACAGGCAGCCTAATACCAGCACTTTACACACGGTAAGCATCAGGTAATACCGGAAATCCATGGAACAGCCATACGGAAAACGCAGATACGAAAATGCCGCATAACCGCCAAACAACAGTCCAAAGGAATAAGGACGAAGCAGACCGTTCCGATATTGTCTCCGGCGGATCCGGTGATAGATCACATAACTGCCATACGCTGCCACCACAAGAGTAAGCACGGTACTGACAGCAAGGAGCATAACGGACAGCCAAATGGGCGAATCGTATTGAAATTCTCCAAACAGCTCCGACTTTAACAGGTAGACCGGCAAATTATAATCTTCAAAAGGTTCGGTATATGGCGAACGAAACCAGTTGGTAACTGAAAACGAGAAAAATCTTGCCACATAAGAATACTGTCCCGTATATATCTTCTCTCCCGGCAGTGTCACATATCCAAATGGCTGCCCGAACAACAGATAATTGCGAACAGAGTACCACAGACCAAGAGGCAGCGAAATAACTGCAAAAACAATCATTTTGGGGATAAAGTGCTTCCCTTTCCGGTTTTTCCAGAAAATATATGCTGTATAAGCCGCCGGAAATGCCAAGGATACCTTCGTCATCATCCCACACCCGTAAAGAAATGCAAGAAGCAGTGTTGTTCTCCAATCCGGAGTTTTTTCCCATTTCAGGGTTATATAGAGTACCGCCAGCATAAAGAAGCCTGTTAATGCATCTTCGCCAAGTCTTCCTGCTGTCAAAATCAGGCTCGGGGTCACCGAAAGAATTGCTACACCAAAGATTCTGACCCTTGCTTCACCAAATTCACGCAACAGCCTTTCTGCCAAAATCAGGAACAGGCAGGATACCAGGCAGGAAACGATTTTACCTCCATGAAGAAGAAATTCCGTAGACTGAATCCCCGAAACCAGACTCATCACCTTAGAAACACCCGCACTCAGTAAGAAATAAAAGGGCTGTTGGTAATTCTGCCAAAAATACGAATCCGGAAGCTCTCCTTTCATCACAAGCCGCAGCAAATAAGCCGCTTTTCCATAGGACTCCGGTGATAATTCATTGATGTCATGACCACGCACCGTAACCGGTGTCACTACGGCATACCAGATCCTCAATATAATTCCAAGAAAGAGCAACAGGCGGATTCCGTTTTCGAGCGTAACCCATGCGTGTTGTTTGCTATGTTCTTTTCTCATACTCCCCCTCCTATGGATATAAATTCCCACGTATCAAACCACTGCAGATACCGTACGATATGACTACCTCCTACAGGGATTCCGGATATGATAGGAAAGAACATCAAAAAAAGGAAAAGGGCTACATCCAGGCACACAGGAACCACATATTTTCTTTTCCTTTCCCAAAGAGATAAGGCATATCCCAGCATACCGCAGAGAAAAATACTGCTGATATAATACTGATAAATAAACACCGTTCTCGTCACAAACCACCATGGCACCAGCATCATCAGATAACAAAAGCAGAGGATTGCCGCCGTTTTGTCCCGATGACGGAGAATACGTACCAGAAGATAGAAAAAGGCCGCCGCTCCCAGCCACCAGATAAAGGGATTTCCCATCGTAGCAATCATGCTGACCTGGTTCTCTCCAACACTGTTTATCGAATCCACTAAAGGTACCAAATCCAGAACCCAGGAATACCAGGGGCTCTCATATGGATGTTCAAAGACGATATTACTATGAAACTCCAGCATAAACCGGGAAGAATCCCACATCACCCGAAAAAGTCCTGAAGCCCCCGTTGCCTTCTTCTGCGGGAGAAAGGAAAACAGATACACCACAAAGGGCAATATGCTGTAATTGCAAATTCCCATCAGACACAATTTTATGGCATATGCAAAGCTTTTTTCTTCTTTTTTCAGTCTCCTTATCCGGAACAGGAGAAAGAACACAAACATAAGTGCCATACCAAGCATAGC
>CAYWHY010000038.1:0-17136 GCA_964458255.1 uncultured Lachnospiraceae bacterium
CCGCATGTATTTTCTTTTCAAATACATGCGGCACTTTTTACATCTGTTTGCGTACTATCAGATATTCATCTCCCGGTTGATAGTAGGGACAATCCCGATATTCATTGGCAAGAAATTTTGCCATTTCATCTTCGTCCAAATCCATCTCACAGGTATAACATTCATAATCTTCATCATAAACATAATTGTTGCACTGCTCACAAGTCCCTACCGGCTGTTTTCTTTTGCCTGCTGCCATTATTTACTCCTATCCTCTAAGTCTGCCCGTTACACTGTTTTTATCCTACCGTCCTGTTTCACATTCCTGTAATTCGTTAAGCATCTGTACTACTGTTTTTCCCAAAATGGGATGTCTGTAATAGGGACACAGCTCCGAAAGCGGCTTTAACACAAACTCCCTGTTCTGTATATCCGGATGCGGTACGATAAGCTCCTGATCATCTGAAATCAGCTCTTCATAAAACAGAATATCCAAATCTAATGTTCGCGGTCCCCAATGAATCTTTCTTTCTCTTCCCGCCTCCGCCTCTGTTTTCTGCAAAAAATGTAATAATTCATACGGCATATATAACGTTTGAAGTTCTACTGCCCCGTTCAAAAAATCATCCTGCTTCACTCCGCCGTAGGGTTTGGTTATAATCAATCCGGATGTCTTAACGTTTCTGATTTTGGGATTTTTTTTCATTTTTTCTATTGCTTCCTTAATATAACCGTTCTTATCTCCTATATTGGAACCGACAGCAAGATAAGCCTTCTTCCATCCCCGTTCTATTTTCACGGAAACACTTTCAAAAGGAAGTCCTATAGGAGCCTGCGGCTTTCTGATTTCCAGAGAGACTTTCCTGATTAACGGAAATTTTAACAAAATCTGCTCTGCCGTAAACTCTGCCACCGTCTCAATCAGTTGAAATGTATTTTCTTTTAAGCAGGTATTAATGAGATGAGAAACCTCCCCGTAATGGGTGGACAACGTTAAATCATCCTGCAATCCGGCTTTTCTTAGATCCGTATACAAAACGGCATTTATATAAAATGTCTGACCGTTTTTGTTTTCCTCTTCCAATACACCGTGATAAGCATATACTTCCAAATTTTCTATTCTGATCTCATCCATGAAAACTGCCTCTCCTCATAATTGCTTCTGTCATCTTAACAGCCCGTACATTTTCTTTGATATCATGTACCCGTACAAATGCACACCCCTTCATAACACCCATAACGGTTGTTACCAATGTACCTTCCATCCTCTGCTCTACCGGTAAATCTAAAGTTAATCCTATCACAGATTTTCTGCTTGCACCAAGCAGCACAGGATAGCCAAGTGCCAGTACTTCTTCCAATCTGCCAATAATCTCCAGATTATTTTCGTAAGTCTTTCCAAACCCCACTCCCGGGTCAAGGAGAATTTTGTTTTCTTCAATTCCCGCTTCTTTCGCCAACCGGATTGTTTTTAAAAGATCTGCTTTCACATCTTCCATAAAATCCCCGTAACAGGCTTCTTTTCTGTTATGCATCAGGCAACACGGCAAACCGGCCTTGGCTATGACAGAAGCTATCTGCTTATCATAGCTAAGGCCCCATATATCATTAATCAAATCGGCACCGGCATTGATTCCCGCAAATGCCACCTTACTTTTGTAAGTATCTAAGGATACCGGTACGTCAAACCTCTCTTTAATACTCTCTATGATAGGGACAACTCTTTCTATTTCTTCTTCCTCCGAAAGCAGAGTATATCCGGGTCTGGTAGACTCTCCGCCAATATCCAGAATATCCATGCCTTCTGCCAGCATCTCTTCCACATGAAAAAGAGCCTTATCTGTCCGGTTAAATTGTCCGCCGTCGGAAAAAGAGTCGGGCGTCACATTTAAAATTCCCATAATATAGGTACGATTCTTAACGTCAAATTCCCTGTTGCCGATTTTCATACGCTTTCCTCCGTTTTCCCCCACGGTTCTTTATATCAAAAGCTGTTTATTTTTCTTATCATTCTTCCAATTACACTCTTTTTCTGCCTTGCAGGCAAAGCAGGCACGGCTTAATTTATCCGCACGATACAAAAGTCCGTTTAAATCTTTATGCTCCCTAATTTCACTGTTTCTATGCTGACTGATGGCTGTAACAACCATTTCTGTCTCTTCCCTGCTAAATCCGCATTTAAGCAATATATCGTAAGCTAAATGAGCGCTTATCTTTTCATGGGGAGTCCCATCCCTGTACTGCTGCCATCTGCCAATATCATGTAAAAGTGCCGCCGCATAAATCAATTCCCCAGCAATACCGTAATTTTCTTCTGCATTTAAAATTCCGGCAATTCTTGCCACATGAAGGAAATGTTCCATGTCATGATGACAGAATATTCGTTCTTTTTCTGCCTCTTCATTTCTGTTAAGGTATTCTTTATAAGATTCCAGATTCAGTATCCGATTGATCCGTTGCATCAGAAAATCACCTTCAAAAAAGTATCCTGTAACCTTGTATCGTGTGCAAATTCACCTCTTGATACCATGGTAACCGTCAGACTGCCCGGCTTTTTTATGCCGCGCATGGTCATGCACATATGCTCTGCCTCCAGAACCACCATAACTCCCTTCGGCTTCAAATGTTCCATAATCGCATCCGCAATCTGCACCGTCATCTGTTCCTGAATCTGCGGACGCTTTGCAAACACTTCTACCGTTCTTGCAAGCTTACTTAAACCTACCACCTTGCCATCCGGAATATAGGCAATATGTGCCTTGCCGTAAAAAGGCATCAAATGATGCTCACAAGTGGAATAAAAGATAATATCCTTCTCTATCACCATCTCATTGTTCTGTGCCGTAAAGGTCTTTGACAAATGTTCTCCCGCATCTTCATATAGGCCGCCATAAATCTCTTCATACATTCTGGCAACACGCTCCGGTGTGTCAATAAGCCCCTCTCTGTTTACATCCTCACCGATTCCTTCCAGCAAAAGCAGAACCGCTTCTTTTATTTTTTCTTTATTTACCATGTGAATCACTCCTGATTTTATCTCTGTTTTCTACGATTCCCATTAACTCCCCTAAATATGACAAAGAGCCAAATGCAATAATCACCGTATTCTTATCGGCCATCAAAAAGCTAAGTTCCACAGCTTCCTGCACACTGTCAAGAGCAGTTACATTATCCGAAAAATGCTTGACCTTACAGGCAAGGTCATACGATGACGTTCCCCTTGCCCCCTTGGTAGGCACTGTCAGAATCTGCTCTGCATAAGGAGCCGTAAGCCGAATGATTTCCTCCTGCTCCTTATCTCTCAATATTCCCATTATATAAATAATTCTTTTATTTGTAAAATAAAACTCGACAGACTTTGCAAGCTGCATGGCCCCATCTCTATTATGGGCCCCGTCTGCTATAAAAACGGGTTTCTTACAGAGCAATTCAAACCGTCCCCTCCATTTTGTTTCCTTAAGTCCTTTATAAATTGCTTTTTCAGAAACCGTATATCCGTAAGCACCAAGTGCTTTAACCGCCTCTATCGCCAGTACCGCATTGGCAATCTGATACCTGCCAATCAGGGAAATTTCAAGCTGTTTGTATGTATCGTAAGAAAAACACTGTTTCGCAAGACTGCTCTTGATACCGGACACCTTTCCGACATCTGCTATTTGAATCGGCGCCTGTTTTTCCTCACATTTCTTTTGCAATACAGAAAGCACTTCCCGTGTCTGCATCGTGGTTACCACACGGCATCCCTGCTTAATAATGCCCGCCTTTTGCCTGGCAATTTCAGGAAGCGTTTTTCCCAAAATTCCCATATGATCCATGCTTATGGATGTAATCACGGCAACCAAAGTATTGCGAATCAGGTTTGTTGCATCAAGCTCCCCTCCAAGTCCTGTCTCCAAAACAACCGGATCACATCTTTTTTCCTTAAAATACAAAAAACTTAATGCTGTTTCTACTTCAAAAGACGTAGGGTGAGGCTTTCCTTCTGCCACAAGACTTTCGCAGGCTTCTTTCAGCGTAGTAACCAGACGACACAAATCCTTTTTGCTAATCATCTGTCCATTCACCTGTATTCTTTCACGATACTCAAAAATAGTGGGCGAAATATATCTACCCGTGCGATAGCCGGCTTCCTTTAAAACGGTTGACACAAAGGCAAGTACAGAGCCCTTACCGTTCGTTCCCGCAATATGAATAAACCTTAAATGTTCTTGCGGGTTTCCCAATTTTTCACATAAATTTATAATGTTGGTCAGTCCCGGCAGGCTGCCATAGCTTTGCAGACTGTCCAAATATTCCATGACCTTATCATAAGTCATGCTTTCTTTTTCTGTTTTCGGTGCATCCATAGGTATAATTTTTCCTCCGGTGTCCATACTGATTTTATGATGAAAAAACTAATAAATAATTTTTTAAAATGCGGTCTTGCCGGCTGGTGTCTGGAAATTATTTTTACAGCCGCGAATTCACTCAGGCGCAGACAGTTTACTTTAAAAGGGGAAACCTCTCTGTGGATGTTCCCTATATATGGAAGTGCCAGTTTTCTGCTGCCACTGTTTAAACTTTTAAAAAATCTTCCCTTTTCCATAAGAGGAAGTATCTATGCCGCCTGTATCTTTACCGGTGAATATATAAGCGGACAATTCCTTACCATCCGAAAGCTATGCCCATGGAACTACAAAAACTGTCGTTGGCATATAAAGGGAGTCATCCGTCTTGACTACTTTTTCAACTGGTTTATGGCCGGTCTTCTTTTTGAACGTCTGCTTTCCGAAACACCTTCCATAAACACCCGAAAAGCGGTATGATGTCTCATACCGCCTCTTTTATATTTTACTATAAATCAGCATCCGTCTCATCAATGCTTTCTGCACTGATATTCAGGGTACTGATGGTTCTGCGTTTCATTCTGGCTGTTTCCGACGTTTCCAGAATAAAATCCTTAACTGCCCTTGCATTCTTAATATGCTCAAGAATCAGCTTCGGATGCGTAGTATCTCCTGTATAACAGACAACAGTGCCAAGATGGAAAATTCTTTCCATAAGAGAAGTAACAAGCTCCACATCCTGTACCTTATACATATAACAATCATTCTCAAGCTTCTTTAAAATACCGCTGTCTATGGTAATCGTATTTTCTCTTATAATATATTTTGTAAATGTAAAAGGAAGCCCCAAAAATACCCATCTTTTTCTTTCCACAAATTCTGTTGCCATGATAAACCTCCTTATGTAAGATTTGCTTATTTTCTCTTCTCTCATAGTATACTAGATTCCATTTCATAATGCAAAGTATTCTTCCTTTTTTTCAAAATATTACCCCAAAATATGTTTTCACAATTGAAAGAACCACCCTTCTATGCTATGATAGTAAAAATACGTTTCGCCTGTTTTTCTTAGGCAGAGAGGAGTGAAGAATGACTGCAAACGAATGTATCAAAGGACGCAGAAGCATCCGCAAATACAAAGATACCCCTGTTGACCACGCTCTGTTAAACGAAATTATTGAAACAGCCTCCTATGCTCCGAGTTGGAAGCATACACAAATTGCACGTTATATCGCAGTGGAAGGCGAACTGAAAAATCGTATTGCCAGGGAATGTACCGAAATGTTTCCCGGCAATGGTGCCATTATCGAAAATGCTCCCATGCTGATTGCCCTTACTTATGTGAAAGGCCGTAGCGGCTATGAGCGTGACGGTTCCTTTACCACCCCTAAGGGTGCATCCTGGCAGATGTTTGATGCCGGTATTGCCGCTCAAAGCTTTTGTCTGGCGGCTTATGAAAAAGGTCTTGGCACTGTCATCATGGGAATCTTTGACGAAGCAAAGGTGGCTTCTCTTTTAGACATTCCCGAAAATCAGGAAATTACCGCTCTTATTCCCATCGGTTATGCAGACGAAGCCCCCGTTGCTCCCAAGCGTAAGCCCGTGGAAGATTTATTAACTTATAAGTAAATCCATAAATCGAAGAGATATTTTTTCTCTTCGATTTTTTTGGAAATCTATCAAAAGGAGAGATAAAACAATGAAACACCTGATGAGTCCTCTTGATTTTACGACAGAGGAATTGGACAGCCTGTTCGATCTGGCAAATGACATTGAAAAACATATGGAAAAATATGCCCATGCATGTGCAGGCAAAAAACTGGCAACCTGCTTTTATGAACCCAGTACACGCACACGTTTAAGCTTTGAATCCGCTATGCTGAATTTAGGTGGCAGCGTCCTTGGCTTTTCCGATGCCGCCTCTTCCTCCGCCTCCAAAGGAGAAAGTGTATCCGACACGATTCGTGTTATTTCCTGTTTTGCGGATATCTGTGCGATGCGCCATCCCAAAGAAGGAGCACCCATGGTTGCAGCAAGCCTCTCTTCCATTCCGGTTATCAATGCCGGTGACGGTGGGCATCAGCACCCCACCCAGACTTTAACGGACTTGCTCACCATCCGTTCTTTAAAAGGCAGACTTTCCCATTTCACCATCGGACTTTGCGGTGACTTGAAATTCGGACGTACCGTGCACTCGCTGATTCATGCACTGGTACGCTATGAAGGTATCAGATTTATCTTCATCTCCCCGGAAGAGTTGAAGGTTCCTGATTACATTACCGATATGCTGAAAGAAAAAAATATCCCTTACGAAGAAGTCATCCGTCTTGAAAACGTAATGCCAAAGCTTGATATTCTCTATATGACAAGAGTACAAAGAGAGCGTTTTTTCAACGAGGAGGATTATGTACGGCTGAAGGATTTCTATATTTTGGATCAAGCAAAATTAGAACTGGCCAGGAAAGATATGCTGGTACTTCATCCCCTTCCCAGAGTAAATGAAATTTCCGTTGAAGTAGATGATGACCCCAGAGCCGCTTATTTCAGACAGGTACAGTACGGTGTATATGTGCGAATGGCACTGATTCTTTCGCTGCTTGATATTCATGTAGATTAGGAGGTATCCATATGTTAAACGTAGGAAAAATTGAAGAAGGTTTCGTCCTTGACCATATTAAGGCAGGCAGAAGCCTTTCCATTTATCATCATCTGCAACTTGATAAAATGGATTGCACCGCTGCCATTATCAAAAATGCCAAAAGCAATAAAATGGGAAAAAAGGATATTCTGAAAGTAGAATGTGATATCAATATGCTGGATTTGGATGTTCTGGCCTTTATCGACCATAACATTACCGTAAATGTAATTAAGGACGGAGAAATCGTTTCCAAAAAAGCTCTTTCTCTTCCCAAAGAAATCAAAAACATTATCAAATGCAAAAATCCAAGATGTATTACCTCTGTCGAGCAGGAACTTCCCCACGTCTTTGTCCTTGCCGATGAGAAAAAAGAAATTTACCGCTGTAAATACTGCGAAGAGAAATGTCAGGAACGATTATAATATATACACTAACATACGGTTTTTGACACACAAAGAGCCCTTCCCTATGAAGAGCTCTTTTCTATGAAGAGCTCTTTTCTATTTCCACTTATTTAATGCTTCTTCCACAGACATTCCCCGTGCCACCTCTTCCTTACGCTTTCTGTTCACTTCCTGAATTTCCTTCATCCGCTCGCCGGTTAAGGTATAGTTCTTCATAGCTGCTAAGGTGGCAAGCCACGAAAGCATGGGAACCACACAAAAAAGTGCGATTACCACTGCCTTCATTCCCGGCAAATACGGCGTTGTACTGTCCGGAAGTGTGAAAACTCCGATAAGGGTAAGTGCAATTCCCACTATGGTTGAACCAAGTGCACTGACCAGCTTATCTACCAGACTAAACAATGTTCCCATAATACCCGGTATATATTTTCCAGAGCAATAAGTCTCGTAATCGGAACAGTCCGCCACCATGGGAATGGGCATATCGGCAGTCGCATAATAAGCACCATACCCGGTGCCAAAGAAAATGATAAATAAAACAGTATATAGATTCATATTCGATAATGACAACAAGGCAGCCGCATTGCCCGGTTGCCAGAAAAGCAGCAAAACGAGCACCCCTACATACATCACAAGTGCAATTTCCGTATAACGTACCAGCGATTTCTTCTGTCCCGACTTTTGGGAAGTGCGGACAGTCAGGAGAAAAAACGGTACCGAAAAAATATATCCTGCAATCATCATTGGCAGGTAGAGACCACTATAATTTCCCATCATGGAACCATATAGCATACAAAGAACCGTCATATTGGTAGCTACACAAAAGGCCAGTTTCGTTCCCGCTCCCGCAATCATTAATCTCTGCAGTTCTTTGTTGGCTTTTAATATAGCGGCATATTCCTTAATCTTAACCTTTTCCTGCCTGCCTCCTACTCCATAAAATTCCGGTCTGTCTTTTTCCCGGATACCAATGACCGCAAGAAGTGTCAACACTGCCGATACCACAATGGCAAGGGGTACCATAAAATTGAAAAATTCTTCACTGTTATAGCCACCTAATCTTTTTTCCAGCATGGGGGCTAAAAATTGAACCAGCCCCATTCCCAAAAGACTTGCTATGGTATTAAAAACGGTAAATAACGGTCTTTGATTCGGATCATTGGTAAGGCATGTCTGTCCGGAACGTGTACATGCCGTCTGGAAAGTATACCCGATAACATACAAGGCATAAAACGCCACAAACAGAGTATACTTAAGCCATTGCATGTCTGCTGCCACAAGGCGTATGCCGAAATACAGCAAAATCGCTGAAACAGCCATAATCCCATTTCCAAGTACCATAAACGGTCTGAACTTTCCGAATCTGCCCTGGGTTTTATCTATCAACATACCGATAACCGGGTCCGTTACCGCGTCAAACAGCCGCATAACCGTCACCATTGTGGTAGCAAAAATCATGGCAAGCCCCAATACTCCGTTTGCATAATAGGCAATAAAATTTAAAGTTAAAATATAATAAACATTGGTTGCTCCGTTGTTAAAGGGAAATAATACCAGTTGATATTTTTTTGCCCTGTTTATGGCATCATAATTCTTTTTCTGACTCATATTTTGTCTCATCCCCCCGTTTTTTATTTATCCATGTTGTAAGTGAGCCGATAAATACTCCCCAGAATACAAAGGTTACTATTCGGCATACATTTATACTGCCCGGAGTTACTATCTTAATGATGGTATCTGCTCCCACACCGTTCATGGCACTGCCGTTTGCTATCTTGTAAAGATTTCTGTGGCAGGCTTCCCGCATAGCAGTTACTACTACCGCATCATTCTCATATTTTTTTGCCTGATTCTGCTGGATAGGCAGCATTGCATCAAAAATAGTACCTCCCGCGAGTACAAAGTCTGCCACGTTCAGATATTCATTCAACGCATTGTCCGTAATAATCTTTCCTTCACAGCCCCACTCTTTTCTTAAAATGTTCGTAATCAGATTGCGGTTTGCTCCTGACCAGAGAGCTCCGAAACGTGTATATGCCGTCATAACACCATTTGCATTTCCCTCCTCTACCGGAGCCTGATAAGCCTTCAGATAGATTTCCCGGGCTGCCTGCTCCGGAATGAAGACACCAAGACCGATTCTCTGCTGTTCAGAATCATTTAATGCAAAGTGCTTCATAAGAACCCCTACGCCCCTTTCTTCCATGGCAAATGTCTCTGCCGTGCAGATTTCTCCGGAAAGGAAACCGTCTTCACTGTAATATTCAAAGTTACGTCCGCCATAGGGGGTTCTGTGAGTATTGGCACCGGTACCGTACAGAAATGACACTCCTGACCAAAGACAGTCATTAGCAATACATTTACCTACTTCATACATCAACCCGGTATTAAAGGTTGCTGCCATTACGTCTTCCGACGGGAATGCGGTACCATTGATATCTGACTTCTTCATAAGAGAGGCTGTCAGTCCCTGTGGGCCGTTTTCGTCTCTGCTCCCCGGTGCCTGAACAGACTCTGCCGGCATCTGCCAATGAAAACCGTCTGTCACCATTTGAACCATTTCCCCGTAAGTCATCTGATCTAACAGTTCATCCCACATAGGGTCATCATAGGCACGTCCCATCATGTCATAAAGCTTTAAGCCGTTTTCAACACCCATGGCAGGCATTTCCATTTCCTCATAATCCGCAGGATTGTACTGCACATTCTGTAAATCTTTAATTAAAGTATCCGTAAGGGCTACTTTGAAGTTTTCGGTAGGGAAAGTACCACGCCAATCATTACGAGTCAGATAAGTAACCTTTGTATCACTTCCCTCATACAAATTAAGATCTGCCATTTGAAGCTGATTGGTAATCTTTGTACCGTTTACCGAAACGGCATACGTCTTTTCATCAAAAACATCCTGTGTCCATTTATAAACAAGTGCTGCATTCCCTTTGCTGTCCATACGTCCGTCTGTATTTTCAGGCGTATATCCTTTTGCCGCCAACACATTATTTACAGCATCATGCGCATCCGTTGCAAGAATAAGATAATAATCCCCGTCATCCAAAATATAAGTCTTTGCACCATAAGCATCATAAGAAGCCAGGTCCCTCTTATCTATCGTAACAGTAATTGTTTCTGTCTCTCCCGGAGCCAAAACATCCGTCTTTCCAAATCCGCACAGTGTGACAGAAGCTTTTTCCACGCCGTATTCTTTGTCATAATCCGTATAAGGAGACTGGGAATATATCTGAACGGTTTCTTTACCGGAATAACGATCTCCCACATTAGTAACGGTTACCGTTACTTCAAATTGATCTGTGCCTTCCTTGTAAACCACCTGCATATCACTATATACAAAATCCGTATAGCTTACACCGTAACCAAAGGGAAACGCAACCTCTTTCTCATACGCATATTCACCGGCATTTCCTGTTCCCATGACATAATCCTCATAACGGGTTTCATAATAGCGGTATCCTACGTAAATACCTTCCTGATAAACCATGTAATAGCTTGCTGCAGCAGGTACTAAAGTACTGTTTCCAAAAGAAGCATCTGCACCTTCATACATGGTGGCAATATTGTTTACCATAGCAGGTGAGGTAAAATTGTTATTGCAATACGTATCCGGCAAACTCCCCGAAGGCGATAGCAAACCTGCCATTATATCAGTCACCGCTTCTGTCCCCTTTCTACCCACATCGCCAATCCAAAGGCATGCGTCTATATCATAGACATCTTCCCAAAGGAAACCGACTTCCAACGTATTTGCCGTATTCAACAAAACAATCATCTTTTTAATTACGCCTTCCGCTTTCATCTGTGCAAGTCCTGCCAGTAAGTCCTTTTCATCCCTGTTAAGCTCCAGATAGTTTTCGGTAAAATTAAGGTCTGTGCCTTCACCACCCACTCTTGAAAAAATGACCACCGCCGCATCACCGTATTCTGCCACAGAGTCCTTTACCTCATCCGTATAAACGTCCCAAGGGACTTCCCCTACTGATGCTGCATTTGTAAAATCACCGTTCTTGCGTGCGTACTTCTTAATATCTTCTCCCAAATAGAAATTCCATAAGGTTTCATTTACTTCTATTCCGGACTGCTTAAACGCATCTTTAAAAGAAAGTGCCGTACTTCCATCAATATTTCCGGAACCGGTTCCGCCATACACAGGATTTACGCAGGAATTGGAAAACAGACTGATTTTTGCCCCCTCTTCCAAAGGAAGTGCCATTCCCCTATTCAGCAACAATGTTGCCCCTTCCGCCTCTACCTGCTTAGCAATCGTAAGCCCATACTCTAAGCTTTCTTCCTCAGAGTCAAAGTCGGATAAAAAATACTTTGCATTTTCATCCTCATTTACTAATTCCCAAAAGGTTTCTCCCATAAAAATTGCCAATGAGTTATCAAAAATTCCTGCCACCGCAGTTGCAATTGACAAAAGTACTGCAAGGGGTCCACTAATCAAAGTCAGCATCTTCCGGCATCTTACCTTCTTTGTTTTTGCGCTGCGGTCTGCTTTTTTCTTCGCTTTTCTGTCTATTTTGTTTTCCATGCATTTTCCCTCTCACACATTTTTGCTACATCCAGTTTGAACTGTCACCCCGTTTTTCTTTGTATTCCGCTCTTTCTTCATTTGCTTTATAAATCACGGCAGTATCCGTACACTTCCCGGCTCTTACCTCTAACCTGTTTTCCTCCTCCATGGAAAGCTTAAACTTAAAAACATGCTCTCCCGTTTTTGTCTCTACCTCTTTGCCGTTTCTGTAAAGTGACACCTTTTTTTGATTGGTGTACACCGTAATCATTGTTACCTTCCCACTGCGGTACTCATATCGCCTGCCCGCCATGTAGACAAAGGGCTCCTTTGACCAATACGCTTTATAAAGATAAAAACTGTCCTTCTTTATCTTTCTGTCAAATGTTACCAGTCCCTTATGGTTCATGCCCGGCTCACCGCCCTGATTTCTTGCATCTGCCGCAAAATCAAACATATTCCATACATAGGTTGCCCACAGATATGGATGCCTTTTAAAACACCTGAGCATGTATTCGTGATATTTATTCTGATACTCTTCCGAATTATCTCCTCTTTTGGGCTTAGCGCTGTGCAGATTCGGCATACCTTCCGCCCCGTACTCCGAATAACAAAGACATCTTTCCGGATGACACAAATGGTAAAATCCTATCCACAAATCATTTAAATATAGTCCCGGCACATACCATCCCAGATACAAGTTCCACCCAACCAAATCCGTAATTTTTGAAACCGGATGGAACGGATGACACATGGCAAAACAGGCAAGGGTAGTAGGCCTTTCGGGATCCATTTTTTTACAAAGCATTTGCAATGCCATGTGATTCTCAAGCATATCCTTTTTATATCTTGCCCCGGAAATCGTAATTTCATTGGAAATTCCCCATGTAACGATACTCGGATGATGACGGTTCTGCACAATCAGCTCCTTCATCTGAGAAAAAGTATTCTCTCTTCCTTTCGGCAGATGCTCCGAAATATAAGGAATTTCCGCCCACACAATCATGCCGTATTTATCACACAAATCATAAAAATACTGATGATGCTGATAATGTGCCAGTCTGACGGTATTTGCTCCGATCTCCCTGATAAGCTCCATATCCTGCTTAATTTTTTCTCTGTCAACGGCATTTCCGATATCCTTAAAGTCCTGATGCCGCGCCACTCCGTGAAGCGGATAAGAGCGCCCGTTTAAAAAAAAGCCTTTTTTCGGAGAAAAATGAAAACTTCTCACTCCGCACTTACAGCTTATTTTGTCAACTACTTCTTCTTCTCTTACAAGCTCCGCACAAAGCGTATACAAATAAGGGTTTGAAAGGCCCTCCCATAAGTGAACGTCTGAAACAGAAAGCACACTCTCCCTGCCGTTATCCCGCGGTCTTTTTGCCCCTGTATTCTCCGCAACCTTTTTTCCTTCTGCATCAAAGAGCTTAAATCGTACTTTCCTATCCTCCTCTTTGGCATTTTCGCTTACATAAGCAGTTACCTTAATTTCCGCATCCTTACCCGAAATTTTTGTTTCATATTGCATGCCAAAGCCGCCGTAATAATCCAAATCAAAATGAGCTTCCGGGACAATCAGAAACTCTGCTTCACGATAAATACCGCCGTAAAATGTAAAATCCGCTTTCTGTGGATACACGCGGTCATTGACACCGTTATCCACGGAAACGGCAAGCAGATTCTCCTCCTTTAACACATCCGTGATATCCGCACGGAAGGTGGAATAACCGCCGTCATGCGAGCATACTTCCTGCCCGTTTAACATAACTCTGGCACTTGCGTTCACACCATGAAATTGTAAATATACTCTTTCATCCGCTGAGTATTCCGGTTTATTTACCATACATTCATAGACGCAGATGCCACGATAATAATCATTTCCGCCATCCTGTCCATCCTGCCCGTTCCATGTATGAGGCAGAGTCACCTCTTTCTTCCTTCCGTCTTTACCGGTAAAACTCCATCTATCCGGTAAGTGCTGTATACGTCGCATAAACTTCTGTCCTTTCAAGCAAATTGTTTGTTCATTTTTCTGATTTATTTTATTTTTCCACTTTTCTTATCTTTTATCACAAAAAAAACGCCTGATAAAACGGAATATTCCGATTATCAAACGTTTTGCATTTATTAATACCTTTATTTAAATATGCCGTAACATCACTACCGCCTCTATCTCCACAGTATTTGGAAACATATCAACCCCTGCCGCTTTTTCCACGCGATAGCCTTTCCCTGTCAGGATTTTAATGTCACGGACCATTGTTTCCGGATTACAGGAAACATAAACTACTTTCTTAGGAGCAAGCTTTACCAGTGCATTCAAAAACTTTTCACTGCTGCCGCTTCTTGGCGGGTCCATCAAAACCACGTCTATCCTGTCCGTGCTCTCTGCTGCCTGAACCATAAAATCTCCGGCATCCTTCTGATAAAAACGGATATTGGAAATCTGATTTCTCTTGGCATTCATCACCGCATCCTTTACGGCATCCTTATTCAGCTCAACGCCTATTACATTTCCTGCCTTTTCTGCTGCAATCATACCGATAGTACCGGTACCGCAGTAGGCATCAAGCACTGTCTCTTTGCCGGTAAGTCCGGCATATTCAACTGCCTTTTTGTAAAGCTTTTCTGTCTGAACGGGATTAACCTGATAAAAAGATTTCGGAGAAATCTTAAACGTCTTGCCGCAAAGCACGTCTTCGATATATCCCGGCCCGTAAATGACCTGTTCCTTGTCTCCTAATATCATACTGGTTTTCCTGTTATTCACATTAATCACCACCGTAGTAATTTCCGGATGCTCTTTTCTTAAGGCTTTTACAAAATTATTCTTAGACGGCATAACAGGCGATGCAAGCACCAAAACTACCATAATCTGCCCTGTGGCATATCCCACTCTAATGAGCACATGGCGCAGAAGACCATATCCCGTATCCTCATCATAAGTCTTGATTTTAAACGACCTTAACAGCCCCCTGATGGTTGCCATAATGGCATCTGCCTTCTCATTTTCCAAAAGACAACTTTCTACCGGCACCACCAAATGAGTACCCTCTTTGTAAACTCCCGATATGATATTGCCTCTTCTGTCCCTGTCAAAAGTGGCATTTACCTTGTGCCTGTAATGCGCCGGGTTTTCCATACCGATGAATGTCTCAAGCCTGCAATAAGGCTTTAAAAGCTCCGCAAGCTTTTTTTGTTTATCTTTTATCTGCTTATTATAAGGCACATCCAAAAGCTGACAGCCTCCGCACTTCTTAAACACGGGACATTCATTTTTCAAATTTTTCTCTGCCATGTCGGTACTCTCCTATACAAATAAACCCCAGGTAATACCCGGGGTGATTCTCTTAATCAGATGGTTCTGTTTTGCGCAGCTTTATGGAATCAATTCCCTGAACCAGTTCCTTGGCGCGCTCCACATCCGCCTCATTAATTCGGATGGAAAATATATTCTTTTCGTTCTTACTTTCTCTGCCAAGTAATCGTTGCAATACAGATTTATCCTGCCACTCAACAAAATAGGATATACGATTCGTTAAAAACAATTTTTCTAACTTCTCTTTACTCTCTACGCTATATACCTTGCAAAAGGCCACTTCTCTATTAAACATCCTGTCACCAAACATCACTGCTGCCATTAAGTGTTCCCCCTACCTTCTAAGAGATTATGTTAACTCTTTTTAGTATAAATCATACTCCGGGATGATTTCAAGGGGAAAATACAATCTTCTAAATTTTTACAACTTTCTTGACAATTCCCAAAGAGACCTCTGGCTGACAAACTGCTCATTCAGCCAGTCGGCAGCCTCCTGCAGCCCCTGTTCTGAAAACGGAAAGTCTTTTCTTTGCTTTTTATCCTCAGGCGTCTTGGCATAACAGTAAGGCTCCGGCCAGATAATCACTTCCAGATAAGTCCCACCCTCTGCCTCTTTCTTTTTGAGCATATATCTCATGCCATCCATACTGGCACAATATTCTTCTTTTTTGACATAATTCAACACATGAAATTTTTCTTTGTCTATCATAGCTTTGTATTCCTTACCCCTATGGCAAGTCTATCGCAGCCCCTACCGCATTGGCAAAATAAAAATATCCATAAAAATAATCTTCATCCGCAAGCAGCCCCGTAAAGTCTGCTCCTGCCGGAATGGTCATCTGATATACCTGATTCTGATACTCGAACGTGATCACCGTGGTTACGTCCGTGCGCTCTGCAAGCTTCTTAATGACATAATCGGAAATCGTGTACAAACGTCCTGAGTCAAACGTTGCCGTTCCGTTCTGCGGAGCGTTCTTAATCTCACCGTACAGTCCCTTCACAAACACCTCGCCTGCGGGGATTACACTTCTACCCTGCACGTCCCCACAGGAACAGCGGTACTCTTCCATTCCGTCCTGTCCGGCATTTGCTTCCTGCACCGTTATCCAGGAATAGGCGTGGGTATGAGGTGACGCGTTACGGCTATTGGTAACTTCCTCAGAAGATCCCGTAGCACCGGTTCCTGCCGTTTGGGCAGGAAGCTCACGCTCCCGCAAATTAATAATGGTATTTTTTCCCGCAGACATTCCCGTCATAATTATCTCCCAACTGCCACCTGTATGCCATACTTTCCATGGTATTAGATCCTCATCATTATCAAAATGTACAAGTTCTCCACTCATAGAATTATATTGACCGACATACACTGTCAATGTCTTTTCCTCTGTGCCGGTTGTTACCTCACAGCGTGCAAGTCCAGCTTGGTTATAAGAAGGCGAACTGTCTTTATCGCAATACACTACGGCCAGCCCTTGACACGTTTCGCCGGTATGGGCTGTTACCTTATACGATATCGTATCACCGTCTTTCACAATACCTCCCACCTGGAGATTCTCAGCCTTATAATCTGCTGCCTTCGTTTCCAATCCCGTTCCTGTAAAGATACTAAATGTCAGTGCCATCGAAAGTGCAAGTGTAACGCCCCCCCCCTGAAAATTTTTGCAACCTTCTTTTTCTGTTCATGTTTTCCGTTCTCCTTTTCACATGTTTCTTCTTAATTTTCTTCCGAACTGTGTCTCCCGTTCCTCTTTCACTTTTTATGACAGTACAAATTCCACGCCTTTTAAAAGAAAAGAGAAAAATGCCGCAAACCATTCCGTTTACGACACTTCATAACAGTCGGAGTGACAAGACTTGAACTTGCGGCCTCTACTTCCCTAAAGTAGCGCTCTACCACCTGAGCCACACCCCGAAACGCAAGATTTATTATATATGCT
>CAYWHY010000039.1:0-17029 GCA_964458255.1 uncultured Lachnospiraceae bacterium
ATTATGTTGCGTTCATGGGTTCGTTTTTTGAACAAAAAAAATATTGACCTTAAAACCTTGAAAAGCCTTTAAAATCAATATTTAAAAGCTGCTGACGGGAATCGGACCCGTGACCTCCGCACTACCAATGCGACGCTCTACCGACTGAGCCACAGCAGCTTGTGATGCTTAGCACCAACGAAAGCTATTATAGCATGGAGCAAATGCTTTGTCAACCTCAATTCTCCTTGCATTGCCGTATACATTGCCATATAGCCACTTCACCGGCCGGCTAATGGCATCTCCGGCAATTCTATGCGACCTCATATAAAACTGCCTTTATTTCCCTACAGATGCTTTGACATATCTGTTTTCGCATATACACATTTTCTTCCTCCTCATGCAAATGACTTCTTTGTAAATACATAGCATAACACAGAATTTTTGAAAAAAGGCTCATTACCAGAAACTCCTGCTTCTTTTCAGGAATCATTCCTTTTCCATGCCACTCCTCTAAAATGATACGATTCAAAACGTCTACTACCGGAATATCATGCAATAAGCCCATATCATCCATTTCTTTCATCTTTTTTCCTATCATGGAATTATCTGTCATAGCATGAATGAATCTGAGCATGCAGTTTGTTTCCCCTATTTCCACTTCCATCTTTTTCATCATGATTTCCAGCTTATCATATAATGTTTTTTCCTGACATATATATACATACAAATCATTGCAAAACTGACGCACATGATAACATACACTCTTTGCAATCATTTCTTCCTTTTCTGAAAAATATTCGTAAGCGGTTCCTTTTCCAATACCCGCTTTTTGGGTAATCTCCGCTACAGTCAGTGCACTCAAATCAGCACCTTCTTTAAACAACTCCAGAACAGCCTCATATATGGCTTTTTCTTTTGACGAAATTTCCTTACTCATCTCCACTTTCACTCTTACCTTCTATCATAGAACTTCCTGTATTTTCAGTTTTTTCCTTCATGAAAATATCATAAATGCAGGGAACAACAATCAGTGTCATCAATGTACCAAACGTCAGACCTCCTATCGTCACCACTGACATCGGCTTTGATAAATCTGCTCCCATGTCATCGCTAAATGCCATAGTACTAAGTGCCAATATCGTTGTCAGTGCCGTCATAAGAACGGGGCGCATTCTGGTTTTTCCCGCCTCCATAATTGCCTCTCTCTTGTTCATACCCTCACTGCGCATCTGATTAATATAATCCACCAGTACAATACCATTGTTAACAATAATTCCGGCCAGCATAACAAAACCAATCATTGCAATAACACTTACCTCACTGTCACTGAGAATAAGTCCCAAAAATCCTCCCGTAAATGCAAGCGGGATGGTAAACATGATAATAAATGGTGACAAAAGAGACTGGAACTGTGCTACCATAATCAGATACATGAAAATAATCGCAAGCAAAAGCATCAGATAAAGCTGATTCATCGCATCCGTAATCATTTCATTTTCACCTGTCATTTTAAGCTTATAACCGTGGGGGAGCTCATAGTCCTTTAATACATCTTCCACATCCTCTGATACCAGACCCACATTGTAACCGTCTGCAATCTGCGCCGTTACAGCAATATATCTGGTCTGATCTGTTCTGTTTACAGACTTTGGTGACTCCACACTTTCAAAGGTTGCTATATCAGAAAGGGGAATCCTGCTCGTAAGTCCCTCTTGATTAATGCTCTCCAGTTCCAGATTTTTTATCAGTTCTCTGGTAAGCTGCATATCTGCCGCATTCTTTACATACACATCATACTCTTTGATCTCTGTTTCTAATGTTGTAGCACTTGCTGCCTTTGCAAGTTTTGCATTAATCTGTTGGAAAATCTCTGCTACAGTCAGTCCATATTCAATGGCTTTATCTCTGTCAATCATAATACGAAGTTCTCCGGTAGATTCTTCTAAACCATCCGAAACATCTTTCGTTCCTTCTACGGTTGATACAATTGCAGCGACTTCTTCTGCAATCATCTGCAAGGTATCTAATTCTCTTCCCTCTACCTGTATGCTGATACCGCTTCCACCTAACGCACTCATATCCATGGTCGATGTCTGAATATCAATTTCTGCCCGGTACTCTTCCTTAATATCTGTTAACAGGTTATCTATCTGCGCTGCTATTTCCGTATTTTCTCTTTCTTTTTTCTCATTTAATGTCACATAAATCGTGGTTACATTTGTTGCCGCATTACCGCCACCTGTAAGCATCAATGCAGAAGAATCACTTGCCATGGCACCTACATCCGTCACCTCATCCACTTTCATAATTCTTGCAACAATTTCATCACTTACTACGGCAGTATCTGCAAGAGGGGTATCCTTCGGCATCGTAAGCGTTACCGTCATCTGTGTACTATCCATTTCCGGCATAAATGCAGTTCCCTTGGCAAAAGCCACAATCGCACTGACAACCAGTGAAAGTACCACCACCGCTAAAACTATCGGCTTAAACCGAAGTGACCATTCGAGAGCCTTCTCATAAATTTTCATCATTTTGGCAAAGAATCTGCCTTCTTTCTGAGGCTTTGACGTTACCATGATTCCGGCTGCCATGGCAGGCACAACAGTAAGTGCCACTACCAGGGAAGCTAACAGGGAATAGGCAATCGTAAGTCCCATATCTACAAACAACTGTCTGGTGATACCTTCCGTAAAAACAATCGGTAAAAACACACATACTGTCGTCAATGTGGATGCCAGTATCGCACCGGCAACCTCTCCGGCCCCCCGGATGGAAGCTTCTTTGGCTGAGTATCCCATGTTTTTCAGTCTGTATATATTTTCAATGACAACAATAGAGTTATCTACCAACATACCGACGCCAAGTGCAAGTCCCGAAAGAGAAATTACGTTTAAGGTAACACCACTGAAATACATGCAGACAATTGCCGCAATCAGACTGATTGGAATGGAACAGGCAACAACTGCAGTCGGTCTTATATCCTTTAAAAAGATAATCAGAATAATAACTGCCAGCAAGGAACCAAACAAGACGTTATTGATAATCGAATCCATAACAAGGTCAATAAAAATTCCCTGATCCATTAATGTAATCAGCATCAGATTTTCATCTTCTGTCTGCAGCTCTTCAAATTTATCCAAAATTTTATCCGAAACATCTCCTGTAGAGTATCCGGTCTGCTTCTGTAATGATATCATGATACCCGGTTCGCCGTTTACGTTAGCATAAACATCGGCAGAGTTATCCGTCATAAACACATCAGCTACATCAGCAAGTGTGATAACGTCCACACCATCCATTTCCGGATTGATAAGAGGCATTGCCTTCAATGCTTCTACATCATCCGGTTTATCACCTACTCTTACGAGATAATCAATTCCCTCTTCCGTCACATATCCGGCCGGCATGGAGAAATTTTGTGCGGCAAGAAGGGCTTCTACCGTTTCAACGGTAAGGATTCCATGCATATCTGCCCGATTGTATGCATCTTCTCTTGCCTGTTCGAGCTCTTCTTCGCCCTCTATAATCTGCTGTAGGGCGTCCTTAAGCTGTTCTTCACTGTCCGCAAGCTGGTCCAGACCATCCTGAATCTGCTCCCACCCTGCATCAATCTGTTCCTGTCCGGACTCCAGCTGTTCTAATGCTGATTCAAGTTGCTCTTCACTTGCATCTAACTGATTTTCTGCTGTAGTAATCTGCATTTCCCCCATAGTGATGGCAGACTGCGCACTGGCGAACTCAATGGCTGCCGTAAGATTGCCAGCGTAAAGCTCGGTAAGTCCTTTGTCAATGTTTGCAATATTCTCTTCAATGGCTGATAACGAGTCTTTTAGTCCATTAATATAAACATCTACACGAAGTCCCATTGTATTTACGTTTATGCTGTTCTGTATTTGAGTTATGGTTGCATTTAATGCTACCTGTAACGGAGCGGCACCACTGCCTGATACTCCCATTTCATTTGCAATTTCCGTAAGGATTCCATTCAGTCCCTCTTTTGCGTCATCAATATCCGCAGTTCCTGTACCGTCAAAGCTTGTATGAAGAATGTCATTAATTTCATCCCACGGTTTTGGTGAGGAACTATCAAGGCCCGTTATCAAATCCGCAATTTCGTTAACTTTTTCCAAGGTTTCCCGACTGCTTTCCAACGTTTTCTGCGCGTTATACACTTCAGAAATCTCCGCATTGATATGCACTTTAGTTGCTTCCAAATCTGCCTTGTAGGTCAGAAGCTCTTTTTCCGTCTTCGCAAGCTTTGCCGTGCTCTCCTCCCTGGTCTCCCTTAGTTCATCCTTTCCCTGCTGAAGCTCAGTCTTCTTCTCTTCCAGTTCTATACGACCGTCTGCTAACTCATTCTTCCCATCCTCTATTTCACGACGGTTTTCGTCCAGTTCCTGCTGACTATCCATAAGCTCCTGCTTAGAATCTTCCATTTCATCCTTAGCATCCTCAAGCTCTGCCTGTCCGTCATAAATTTCCTGTCTGCCTTCAGCAAGCTCTTCTTCAGCCTCTTTCATCTCTTCATCGATAGCACCAAATACCTGCTTATTGATAGCATCAATTTTTTCCTGACGGATGATAACATGAACACTTTCTTCCAAAAGACCGGTCGCGCCGGCAGAAGCTACACCTTCTATACTCTCCAATTCCGGAATAATATCATTCTGTGTCATTTCACTGATTTGTGCAGAAGTCATACCGGTATACCCTACCGCTGCAATCATAACAGGCAGCATGTCAGGATTTAATTTCATGATAATGGGATTTCCGACAGCATCATCCCAATAGCTTTTAATCTGATCCAGATTTTCCCTGATTTCCAAAGAAGCTGCATTCATATCTGCCGACTGGGCAAATTCCATGACAACCATGGAATAATTTTCACTGGAAACAGAGCTGATTCCCTCAATGTTACTGACCGTTGCCATAGAGGCTTCTACCGGCTTTGTCACTACCATTTCCACTGTTTCGGGACTTGCACCCGGATAAGTTGTCATAACAATTACATATGGCAAACTGATATTAGGCAACAAATCTGTTGTCATTTTCGTTAATGAAACAACTCCAAGTACTATGACAAGCACTACTGCCACCAAAACGGTATACGGTTTCTTAACACTGAATTTTCCTAACATACTTATGCTCCTTACTCTGACTGCCACTGTATATCTTTCAAACATCGCCGGTTCCTGACCGACCGGTCAGCCGGCACGTAAAAAAGTATATTGACAAAACTTACCGTTGTCAATATACCTGTCACATTCTTTATATTTATTTTATATTTACCACCTTACAGACTGTTTCTTAATTTACTCTTAATTCTCTGCAACGCATTGTCTGTGGATTTTTCATCCTTACCAAGTACTTTGGCAATTTGCGTATACTTCATTCCTGTAATGTATAAATCCAGCACCTGCTTTTCAAAGGTACTAAGTTCACGCTCAATCTTTTTTTCCAGAAGTTCGACATTTTCTTTATCAATCAACATATCCTCCGGATTTCGCTCCACTTGTGAAATGAGTGAATCTATAAGTTCTTTTTCTTCCTTCTCTCCCTTTTCGGAAGAGCCTGCATACAAAGAAATATATGTATTTAATGGTGCATGTTTTTGCCGTCCGGCTGCCTGTACCGCCGTATACATCTGTCTCGAAATGCATAAATCAGCAAATGTAAAAAAACTGGCATCTCTTCCGGTATCATAATCACGGATGGCTTTAAAGAGTCCTATCATCCCTTCCTGTATCAGGTCATCCCTGTCAGCACCCAGAATATACATAGAACCTGCCTTACTTCTTACAAGATTTTTATACTTATCCATAATATAATCGGTAATCTGTTCTTCGCCGTCCCTAAGATGTACAATCAATTCTTCGTCTGTAAACAGCTCATAATGATCTTTCATGTTTTCGTTCCTTC
Organism: uncultured Lachnospiraceae bacterium; assembly: GCA_964458255.1. GTDB lineage: Bacteria > Bacillota > Clostridia > Lachnospirales > Lachnospiraceae > Suilimivivens. The sequence goes on from CAYWHY010000039.1 coordinate 5,905, forward strand.
TTTGAGCTTTACTCACTGACACGAGCCTCATATGTTTTGATAATTTCAGCAGCCAAATGCTCTGCCAAAATACGATAGCCTGCCTCATTGCCGTGCACACCGTCCGGCATAAAATTGTGAATCACTGCCGCATCATGAGTATCCAATAAGTTTGAATGATATAAATCAATATAATGCACATCATACTCCGCTGCCAGCTGCTCCATAATATCAGTAAAGGCTGCCTGCGGCAGCAGCTTATCATTTGTTTTTCGAAGCATATCATGAAGCACGGTAGAAAGAGGTGATACCAGAATAATCTCCGTTTCAGGATAATTCTCTTTAAGTCCCTTAAGCATCTCATCCAAATCACCGGCAAAGGTATATGCTTTACGCTCCTTTAATGAACCCAATTCGTTTTCAGTGACACAAAAGCCGTCATTCGTACCACCCATTACAATAATAAGGTCCGTGTCCTGCGGTATCTCCCTGTATCTGTCCACAAACGCATTATCCCAATATCTTCCTATGGAAGAACCTCCGATTCCAAGATTCACCACTTCCTCAGCACCTAAAATATGGAAAAGCTGATATGGATAGCTCATCCGCTCACAGCCTTCTGTTTTATTTAAGTTAGAAGCTTCTGTAATACTGTCTCCAAGACATGTCATCTTTATATCCGAAAAATCATATTGATTATCTGATATAATTTTTTTATCTTCCCTGTTAATTTCGATTGTTTTTTCATAAGAAGCACAAAGCTGTTTTTCCTGCTGTCCATTCCCTGAGACACTGTTTTCCGAAACACTGTTTTCCGAAACACTGTTTTCCGAAACGCTGTTTTCCGAAACGCTGTTTTCTGAAACACTGTTTTCCGAAACGCTGTTTTCCGAAACGCTGTTTTCCGAAACACTGTTTTCCGAAACACTGTTTTCTGCCTCATGATGATTGGAAACTTCATCATCTAAAGTCCCCTGTGCCATACTTTCCGACTCACTCCTGTCAGTCATATGCTCCACGTAATTCAGTTCATTTTCTTCAATGTAGGCAGCCAGAGCTTTCGGGTCTTTGGAAAGAGTTTCGATAGTAGCCTGCATGGTTTCCACCTCTGCCTTTGCCTCTTCATAGGCAGTCACTCTCTCTTTTTCCCATTTTATATCCTGATAATAGTTATATCCCTTATCAATTCCTACCGCAATCAGCATAATTGCCACCATCGCAATCAGCATCAGCATAATTTTGTTTATCCTGTTCATTTATACAATCCTTACTGCAGTGAAACTACAAAAGCCTTTGACGTACAATCTCATAAGCAAGCACTCCTGCCGCCACGGAAGCATTCAAAGAATCAATATTACCCTTCATGGGAATGGATGCCACCATGTCACACTTTTCCTTTACAAGACGTCCGACACCTTCCCCTTCGTTACCGATAACAAGTCCTATCGGACCTTTCAAATTCAAATCATACATTCTTGTGCCGCCCATATCTGCACAAACAAACCATAGACCTTTGTCCTTTAAATCCTCAATGGTCTTGGCAAGATTCGTCACCTTCGCCACCGGTGTGTAATTCAACGCTCCTGCAGAAGTTCTGGCGACTGTAGCTGTAAGCCCAACCGCACGGTTTTTAGGAATAATTACACCATGTGCACCTGCCAGATTGGCTGTTCTGATAATCGCCCCCAGATTATGGGGATCTTCAATGTTATCCAAAATGACTAAAAAGGGATTCTCTCCCTTTTGCTCTGCCAAAGCAAACATGTCCTCTATCTCCGCATACTTATAAGCTGCACAGACAGCAATCACTCCCTGATGCTTTCCTGTCTGCGAAAGCTGGTCAAGACGTTCTCTTGCCACATACTTAATCATAGTATCATGCTTTTTGGCCTCTCTTTTAATCGTCATAACAGGACCGTCCTGACATCCGTCCAGTATATACACTTTATCAATTTCTTTGCCGGAACGAAATGCCTCTATAACCGCATTTCTTCCCTCTATGGTAAATTCATTATAACCTGTTGTTAACTCTGCCATTCTTCTTTCCCTCTGATTTTATAAAGTCATATCCAATTTATGTAAACCAAGTTGTATTAATTCCAAAATTCGTTCCATCTTATTCTTCAAATACAGATAGCCAACCAAAGCCTCTAATCCCGTTGCCTTTCTGTAATCGGCAATGGAGGCATTCTTGGCACTGGTATAGGATTTGGCGTTTCTTCCTCTTTTATACACGGCAAGTTCCTCATCCGTCAAATCAGAAACAAGTGCTTCCACCATTGCAGCCTGTGTCTGTGCTTTCACGTAGTGCACCGTCTTGTGATGTAACTTATTAGCCGGCTCGTTTCCTCTTTCAACCACTACGGTACGGATTATCAGATCAAAAACACAATCTCCTATGTAAGCAAGCGTAAGAGGTGAATACGTACGTATATCCACCTCTTTTAATGCAAAGCTCTGTTTAATTTGATTTAATAAGCTTATGCTCTCTTCCATTTTACTCCTTCACGGGTATCTTCCAAAATAATACCTTTATTAAGAAGCGCATCTCTGATTTCATCGGCGTGCTTAAAGTTCTTTTCTTTTCTGGCAGCCTGACGTTCAGCAATTAACGCCTCAATATCCGCATCAAGCATTTCCTCTTTCTTCTCCACAATAAGACCACAGATATCGGAAAGCATGATAATTTCATCCTTAAGTGCTTCCACAAATTTCTTACTACTGTCAGCACTTGTATTAGTGTTTGCAAATTTTACCAATTCAAAAATAGCGGAAATGGCATCTGCCGTATTAAAGTCATCATCCATGGCCTCATCAAATTTAGTAATATAAACTTCTGCTTCATTCAAAAGTACTTTTTCTTCTTCTTTTATTGTATCAGAAAGATTACTTGTAAGTAAATAGTTTAAATTGCTTACACTGGTCACAATTCTTTCATATCCGTTAGCCGCCGCTTCCATAAGCTCTGCACTGAAGTTAAGCTGGCTTCTGTAATGTGCGGAAAGCATAAAGAAACGAAGCACCTGCAGGTCATATTTCTCACTGATGTCCCTTACCGTAAAGAAGTTACCTGCGGACTTTGACATCTTCTTATTATCAATATTCAAAAATGCATTGTGCATCCAGTATTTTGCAAAAGTTTTCCCGTTTGCCGCCTCTGACTGTGCAATTTCGTTTTCATGATGTGGAAATACCAGATCCTCTCCACCTGCATGAATATCAATTTCCTCACCCAGGTATTTTTTGCTCATAACGGAACATTCAATATGCCATCCGGGACGTCCCTGACACCACGGCGACTCCCAATAAGGTTCTCCATCTTTTTTAGGCTTCCAGAGCACAAAATCAAGAGAATCTTCCTTCTGGTCTTCTCCTGTTACCAGTAAGGACCGATTACCGCCCTGCAAATCATCTAAATTCTTGTGAGAAAGCTTTCCGTATTCCTTGAAGCTTCTTGTACGGAAATAAACGGTTCCGTCTGCTGCTGTATAGGCATGACCTTTTTCAATCAAAGTACCAATCATATCAAGCATTCCGCAAATTTCTTCGGTTGCCTTTGGATGTGTTGTAGCAGGCTTTACATTCATCGCCTCCATATCCTTTTTACATTCGGCAATATAACGCTCAGAAATAACAGAAGCGTCCACACCCTCTTCCATAGCCTTTTTGATGATTTTGTCGTCTACATCAGTAAAATTAGAAACATAATTTACTTCATAACCTTTATGCTCCATATATCTTCTTACAGTATCAAATACAATCATGGGACGGGCATTCCCGATATGAATCAGATTATAAACAGTCGGTCCGCAAACATACATTTTCACCTTTCCTTCTTCTAACGGAATAAATTCTTCTTTCCTTTTGGATAATGTGTTGTAAATCTTCATAGTATTCCTCCTTATGGCATGCCTGCCTGATGAGTTAACATTTTTTCTTTATCTGTTTCTTCTAATGTATTGGTCCCCCGTGTCAGATTCCTTATCTGCTGCTCCATTTCAAGAACTCTGTTGGTGATTTCCGAATTGCTATGCTGCAAGGCTGTAAGTTCTTCCATAACAGGGTCGGGCAAGTGTACCTGATCCAATTCTTCCTGCGGCAGAGACTGTTTCAACCTCTTCACCACGCGGCCTGGTACACCGACTACCGTAGAACCGGGCGGTACATCGGATAGCACCACACTTCCGGCTCCTATTTTACAATTATCTCCGATAGTGCAGGAGCCAAGTACCTTAGCACCTGCTCCTATCATTATATTATTACCCAGAGTAGGATGTCTTTTACCTTGTTCTTTCCCTGTTCCTCCCAAGGTAACTCCCTGATACAAGGTGACATTATCGCCGATAATCGTTGTTTCGCCAATAATAACCCCATTTCCGTGGTCGATAAAAAATCCTTTTCCAATCTGTGCACCCGGATGAATTTCGATACCTGTTTTACGCACAGCTCTCTGTGATACCCATCTCGCCCAAAAATAATGTCCTTTTTGATATAATTTATGAGCAAAACGATAATGTATCATAACTTTAAAACTTGGATAAAGAAAAACTTCCATGGCAGAGTGAATCGCTGCATCACGCTCTTTAATTATGGCAATTTCTTCCTTTAATTTTTTTAAAAATCCCACTTTTTAACTCCTTATACAAAAAAGGATAACCTCTCTCTGCCAGAGACGAAGTTATCCGCGGTTCCACTCTATTTAGAGGTAAAAATACCTCCACTCATCTGACGTAACGTGTCTTTCCCGTACTCTGCTGCCAAGCCTTAAAGACATCACTTTTTTCTGATTTTTTTCACATTATCAGCATATGCAAAAGTGGCGGTTTTGTCAACTGTTATTTCATCGGGCATCCGCCACATCCGGTGCACTTTCCTTTACCTGCCACAACACTTTCTGTCACATCCTCACTGCTGATTCCGACAGGACTGGTCAAAAGACAAATTGCCTGAGATGAAATTCCTTCACCCGCTCCCGTAAAACCAAGCCCTTCTTCGGTAGTTGCCTTTACATTTACCTGTTCTGTTTCAATTTGCAGTGCTTTGGCAATATTAGACCTCATTGTATCAATATGCGGTCGCATCTTAGGTGCCTGGGCAATAATGGTGGCATCAATATTTTCTATAAAAAAGCAATTTTCTTCTAGCATTCGTCCCACATGCTCCAATAATTTAAGGGAAGAAATCCCCTTATAAGCCGGGTCTGTATCCGGAAAATGCTTTCCGATATCACCAAGTGCAGCAGCGCCAAGTAAAGCATCCATTACAGCATGTAACAGCACATCCGCATCTGAATGTCCCAAAAGCCCTTTTTCATACGGAATCTCTACACCACCGATAATCATCTTGCGGCCTTCTGCCAATTTATGCACATCATATCCCATTCCAACTCTCATGTTCTGCCCTTACCTTTCTAATATCTTTAAAAAGAATATCTCTCTTCACATTTTCTATCTATTATAGCATATAATATCCATAATCACTCTTTTTTAGGAAAATCTGTATTGAGAAAAATTCTTATTGCCGGCAATCCCGGTCAAACTACAAATTACGAAAACGCTTTATCTGCCCTTGACGTTCATCCGATTACCTCTTTGCATATACCGGATATTTCCCATTATGACGGTCTCATTCTGCCCGGTGGCGGAGATATTGACCCCATGCTTTTTGGACAGCTCAAAAACGGTTCACGTGTCTTCGATCCGGTTTTGGATCGCCTACAGCTTGCCATTCTTCACAGCTTTGTTCTGCATCAAAAGCCGGTTCTTGGCATCTGTAAAGGTATGCAGCTGATTAATATCTACTTTGGCGGAGATATTGTCCAACATCTTCCTTCTTATCAGCAACATCAACATGAAGGACAGGATCAAATTCATGAAACAACCGCGGTTTCCGGTTCTCTGCTTCATACCCTGTACGGAGAACATTTCACGGTAAACAGTGCACACCATCAGGGAGTCGATATTCCCGGTCAGGGGATTCGTTATACCCAGTCATGCACTGACGGTGTGATTGAAGGACTTACACACTCTTTTCTCCCCATTATGGGTGTGCAATGGCATCCGGAGCGTATGTGCTTTCAGCACAAGCGTGCAGATACTGTTGATGGTGCGTTACTGCTAAAGACTTTTCTTCACTTGCCGGACTGAAGCTCTTTCATTTTAAATAGCTTTCATTTATTCTTATTGCTTTTGCCAGCCTTTTTCTGACCAAAAGTACAAATACCATTTTTGCAATATCCGGTACAATAAACGGAATTACACAAGCACTAAGCACTGTCGTAAATGCTGTCTCACCTGCATTTTTACTGTAGACAAACACATACCAAGCCGTCCCAAAAGCGTAACATATGCTCAGTCCCAATACCATAGAAAATATAAGTGTCAGGGTTCTTGTTCCAAAAAGTTTTTCCATTCCCCACATCACAAGTACGGCTAATAAAAAACCGGCAATATAGCCACCTGTTACATCAAACAATCTGCCGACACCTCCTGTAAAGCCGGTAAAAACCGGAATTCCAACCGCTCCCATAAGCAGGTAAATGAGCACTGACATGGTTCCTCTTTTTCCGCCCAATACACTGACTGTCAAAAAAACTGCGAAGGTCTGGAATGTAACAGGCACTGCCGCCGGAACAGATATCCATGAACAAATGGCTATCATCACGGCAAACAAAGCAATATAAGCCATATCATGTGTACTGAGCCGCGCTTCCTTTGTTACTTTCATTTAAATAATCATGCCTTTCTCTTAAAAACTCATCGCAAGCATTAAACAAAATCCAACCAGAAGTGCGTAAGTTGCACCCCGTTCGTTTCCATGAGCATGTGTCTCAGGAATCATTTCATCACTGATTACATATAACATGGTTCCTCCTGCAAATGCCAACGCAAACGGAAGTATTGTCGACGATATGCTTACTGCAAAAAAGCCAAGCAATGTTCCTACTACCTCCACGACTCCGGTAGCCAAAGCTGCAGCAAAGGTACGTCCGTGACTCATTCCCGCCGCAAGCATAGGGGCTATAATTACCATACCTTCCGGAATATTCTGAAGTGCAATTCCGCCTGCAATAATAAGTGCATCCTCGACATCTCCCGTTCCGAAACCCACACCTGCTGCAATACCCTCCGGCAGATTATGAATTGCAATCGCCATCACAAATAAAAGCACCCTGTCAAGCTGCTCTGTCTTATCAGGATGTGCCTCTTTGTCAACATCTGCCAGCCTGTGCAAATGCGGCACCAGCTTGTCCATAAAATTAAGGCATATAGCTCCGAAGAAAATGCCTGCTACCGTTACCGGCAATGCAAGCTTACTGTCTCCACCGTACTCAAGTGATGGTAAAATCAGCCCGATTACAGCTGCCGCAAGCATCACACCTGCCGCAAACGCCATTACAATATCACTAAATTTATGAGATATTTTTTTAAATGCAAAGCCGGCAAGTGCTCCTGCCACAGTCGCACCACCCACTCCCATTGCCGTTAATAAAACCATCTGCATCTATCAAATCCTCTGAACTTTCTGTTTATATATCTGTTTTTACTCATTTTCCATCAAATAGGAGAAAATCATGAATGCCGTTTTTAATGCATTATGACGGATTTTATCATTTTCAATACAGAAAATGTCTCCCTCAATCACACGCACATCCTGTTTTTCCAGATTCTCTTTGTCCAAAGAAACCACTTTTTTGTTTTCCATTGTCAGATACTTTGAGATAATCCGCTTATTTATATCTGCATTATTGGCAACTACCACATCAATTTTACGTTTTTTCAGATACTGATTCAACGTTTTCACATGGTCACTCACACTATATTCATCTGTTTCACCGGGCTGTGTTACCAAATTGGATATATACATAAGCGGAGCTTTCGTCGTTTCAAGAGCCTCTATAATCTCCCCTGAAATCAAATGCGGCAAAATGCTGGTATATAAACTGCCTGAACTAAAAATAATCAAATCTGCCTCTAAAATTTTTTGTCTGATTTCGCTACCGATACGTATATCATGATCATATTCCAATGTACGGATATGCTTGATATTAAGGCTGACCTCTTCTTCACCGAAGAAATCCTTATCATGACTTTTACCAACAAGATCCACCTTTTCTTCTGTCAAGGGAAGAACCGTACCCTTTATATTAAGGAGCTGACACATATACTTAGTTGCTTCTGTCAGATTTCCCTTAAGATCAATCAAAGCTGCCAACAAAATGTTGCGTACAGGGTGATTGTAAAGTGAACCGCTTTTGCTAAAACGATATCCCAATAATTTGATAAAATCATCATCTATGTTGGCCATGGAAAGCAACACCTTTCCCACATCCCCTACTGCGGGAATATCCAATTCTTCCTTCAGTACGCCTGTACTGCTGCCGTTATCGCTGACTGCAATAACCGTAGCAACATCTATGGGAAATAATTTCAATCCTGACAACAGACAGGATAAGCCTGTGCCGCCGCCAAATACTACTATTTTTTTCATTTCATTCTCCTAAATTTGCACTTATCTGCCCTGTTATCCTCTCACATCGAGGAACTGTGCCTGACCATGGATACTGATCTGTACTGACTCTGCCGGCACAAAAATACAGTCCCCCTTGTAGACATTCAAACTTTCTCCGTCATATCCTATTGTTCCACAACCATTCACACATAACAAAACACGAAAGCTGATTGCATCTGCTCTGTAATGAACAATCTGCCGTCTCTCGGTATTGACAATCATACGATAAACCTCAAAATATTTACACCGGCAGAGGAGTTCACTTGCCACCCCTTGTTTATATTTCAATACTCTGAGAGGCTGTTTGGGATTGAATGAACTTCTTAGATTTGCCACAGCAAGTGCTTTTTCCACGTGTAAGTCACGTTTCTCTCCGTTTTCATCAATTCTGCCATAATCATACATACGATAAGTAAGATTGCTGTTCTGCTGAATTTCTACTATCAGACACCCTGCTCCGACAGCATGTACGGTACCTGCTTCCACGAAAAACAAATCATCCTTTTTGACAGGTATCTGCTGAAGATATTTCATCACAGTTCCGTTTGCAACAGCTGCTCTGATAGTATCAGGGTCGCTGTCATGCCTCAAACCATACACAATCCCTGCATCTTTTCTTGCATCCAGCACATACCACATCTCGGTCTTTCCCTTTTGCCCGTTTTCATGCTTTGCAGCATACTCATCAGTCGGATGTACCTGAACGGATAAATCTTTTTTTGCATCAATAAACTTAATCAAAATCGGCAGCTCGCCATCTGTATCCGGGTGTGTTCCCAAATACTCAGGATGTATTTTAAGCACTTTTGACAGTTCCATGCCGTCAAACTCGCCCCCCACAACGTAAGACGGACCGTCAGGATGTGTAGAACACTCCCAAGTCTCAGCCAACGGATACATATCTATATTTTTTTCAAATTCATCATTTAACCTGCTACCACCCCAAAGATAATTTTTACCGGACGGACGTAGCAAAAAAGGTTTATTATAAGCTGTAACCATACAGGCAATCCCCATAATACTAATATTCTAATTCAAACTTCTGCTTATCGTGTACGCTGATTTCACTTCCCAGTTGTACTTCAATAAGCTTTAACTCTGTTTCCGCCATTACTGTATGACGGCAACCGGCACTCATGGTAATTACATCTCCCACCGTAATGCTCTGCTCCATTCCGTCAACAATCGTTTTACCCATTCCGGAAATTACCACCCAAACCTCGTCACGGTTCTTATGACTGTGGTAGTTCATAGAATGTCCGGCATTCAAAGTAACCTTGATAGTCATTGAGTCTGCTTCCACATCCATGACTTTAAAATCGCCCCAGGACTTCTCAGCAAACATAATCTGGCGTTCAATGCCATCCACAAAAGGCTTAATATAAGAGCTCTGCTCCTTATCACTCACCAAAATTCCTTCAGGGCTTGCAGAAATAACGACATCATGAAGTCCCATTGCCAAAATCGGCACATCCATCTCGTTCACAATGTGCACACCGGAACACTCATCATTTAAAATACCCTTTCCGACAATATTTTCTTCCATTGCCTCCGTTAAAGTGTTCCATGTCCCCAAATCCTTCCACTGACCGCTAAAACGCTGTACCTGAATTTTATCCTCTTTTTCTACAACCGCATAGTCAAAGGAAATCGGGGTTAATGTATCATATTTTGCAAAAAGATCCGCATAATCCACAAAATCAATCAATTCATGGGCTTTCTTAAGCACATACTTCAATTTGTATGCAAACACTCCACCATTCCACAGTGCCCCCTGTTTAATATATTCCTCCGCCACAGCTGCGGTCGGCTTCTCTTTAAAAGTCTTAACAGTCGCTGTATGATCCGCACTTTCCGGAATAATATAGCCATATTTCTCAGACGGATATGTGGGTTCAATACCCATCAATACAAGATTTGCCTCTCCCTTTTGTGCCTGCCCGGATAAACCTTTCAATGCCTCAAAATAATCCTCATCAACATAAGGATCAACGGGACAGACAATCACCGGCTCCTCCGGGTCAACCTTCATTACATCCACAAGATAAGCTGTAGCCAACGCAATTGCCGGGAATGTATCTCTGCGGCAGGGTTCAACCGATATGCCTACCCCATCACCAAGCTGATTGTTGATGGAAGATACCTGCGTCTTTGATGTTGCAATGGTCACAGTCGCATCCGCATCAACCTTCTTAATCTGACGATACACACGCTGCACCATGGACTCATATGTTCCGTCTTCTTTCTTAAATATCTTAATAAACTGTTTTGATCTGATATTATTTGACAGCGGCCACAACCGCTTTCCCGAACCGCCGGATAATAATACAATATTCATTTATCTTCCTCCTGTAGTTGTCATTACACTACTAATCCATAAATATTCCTATCAAACATTTTATTCTATATCCTTGAAAATATCAATTAAAAATCCCGACGTAAGTAATCTTATCTTTTACATCGGGATAAATTTCATTTGGCTTCGTTTCGTTTTGCTACTGTCAATTGATTGTATATTTCATTGGCATCATCTGTTCCAACTGTTTCAATCACTCTATAAATACTTGCAATTACTTCCCCATTTTCTTCTAAGATATCAGCTGTTTCTTCAACTGTATATCCCTTATCATATTTC
>CAYWHY010000040.1:0-15461 GCA_964458255.1 uncultured Lachnospiraceae bacterium
GGCACATGACGTTTTTGTGTCATCAGTATTGTATGTATATAAAACAATGAAGCTTCTTTTTCGTGTGAGGTGTATTTGAAATGCGGTGTGTGTTAACAGCCGATGAAATGAAATATTATGACAACTATACAATAGAAAAGACAGGAATTCCCTCATTGCTGCTTATGGAGAGGGCTGCCATGGAAATGACGGCAGTGATTGAGAGCAGAATGAATTATGATGATCGTATCATTGTTTTTGCCGGAACGGGAAATAATGGCGGTGATGCTCTTGCAGCAGGAAGAATTCTTTGTCAAAAAGGAGTTAAAGTAACTTTTTATATGCCGGGAGATTTGCAGAAGATGAGTCGGGAGACTGAAAAACAGGTTGAAATTTTGCAAAATCTGGGGTTTTCCATTTATGGCAATTTGCCCGAAGGGGAATATGATATTATTGTAGACGGATTATTTGGAATCGGTCTTAAAAGAGAAGTAAGCGGAGTTTATAAAAGGGCAGTTTCTGAAATGATGCGTCTTAAGGGGCAGGGTGCATGGATTGCAGCTGTAGATATTGCTTCCGGCATCTGTGCGGATACGGGCAGAGTAATGGGATGTGCCGTCGCAGCTGATTTGACGGTTACTTTTGCTTATGCGAAAGCAGGACACTATTTTTATCCGGGAAGAGAATATACAGGTGAACTTTTTATCCGTGAAATCGGTATTACAAAGAAAGCGACGGAAGAAAAAAGACCTTCCTATATGACTGTGGACCAAGAAAGTTTAACAGAAATGCTTCCGAAAAGAACGGGGAGTGGAAATAAGGGGACATTCGGCAAGGTTTTATTATTTGCAGGAAGTAAAGATATGTGTGGTGCGGCTGTTTTGTGCGGAAAAGGAGTTTTCAGTGCGGGTGCAGGTATGGTAAAAATTATCACACCGGCAGAAAATAGGGAGATATTGCAGAAGATATTGCCTGAAGCAATGTTGTATACTTATACGGATGGACCTGAGGAAGAGGCTGTGGCAGAAGCACTTTCCTGGGCAGATGTCATAGTGGCCGGTCCAGGAATCGGGAAATCAGAGGAAGCCGTAAGGATAATGCAGATGATATTAAAGCAGGGAAAGAAGCCGTTGGTAATAGATGCTGATGGGCTGAATCTGATTGCACAGGAAGAAAAAATACAAAGAGCGGTTTTGGCATATGAAGCAGGTCGTATTATTATGACGCCTCATCCGGGAGAATTTGTAAGGTTATCCGGTATAAGCATGGAAGATTATAAGAAAAATCCTAAGGCAGCCATCAAAGAACTGGCAAGAAGATATTGTTGTGTGATTGTGGGAAAAGATGCCGTGACATTAGTTGGCAGCTATGAGGATGAAATGCTCTTTATGAATCATTTGGGAAATGACGGAATGGCTGTAGCGGGAAGCGGTGATGTGCTTGCCGGTACGATAGGCGGTTTTTTGGCACAAGGGATGGAAGCCTTCGCGGCGGCTTGTTTAGGTGTGCAAATTCATGCAGCTGCCGGGGATAAAGCAGCAGAACGAAAGAGCAGATATGGAATGATGGCTTCTGATATTTTAGACGGATTATATGATGTGCTTAATGAAGCAGAAGAAAGAGGAACTGATAAATGAAAGACCATAAAAGAGTGTATGCTGCCATTGATTTGGATGCAGTAAAACAGAATGTAGAAGGTATGAATAAAAATATTTCGCCCGATACAAAAATAATGGGTGTTATAAAAACGGATGGTTACGGGCATGGGGCAATTCCTATTGCGAAAGAACTGGAACCGGAAAAATGTATGGCCGGTTTTGCTGTTGCTACCGCAGAGGAAGCACTGGAACTGAGAAAAGCAGGGATTGAAAAACCTCTTCTTATTTTGGGCTATACTTTCCCCGGGAATTATGAAGAATTGATTAAAGAAAATATTCGAATGGCAGTATTTCGCCGGGATACTTTGAAGGAACTTTCAGAGGCGGTCAGGAATCTGAATAATAAAGGAATAGTAAGTAAGGCACTTGTGCATATTAAAGTGGACACAGGAATGAGCAGAATCGGTATTATGCCGAATGAAGAAGGCTTATCCTTTGTAAAAGAAGTTTTTGATACGGAAGGAATTGAAATAGAGGGGATTTTTACTCATTTTGCACGGGCAGATGAAGCAGATAAAACGTCAACTTATGTGCAACTTGACCGGTTTAAGGAGTTTGTTACAAAGGCAGAAGAGAAAATCGGGAAAGAAATTCCGCTTAAGCATTGTTCAAACAGTGCCGGAATTATAGAATTTCCTGAAGCAAATATGGATATAGTCCGTGCCGGGATTATTTTGTACGGGTTATGGCCTTCCGATGAAGTGAGAAAAGATATTGTGTCACTCAGACCTGTGCTGTCTTTGTATAGCCATGTTGTTTATTGTAAGGAAATTAAGCCGGGAACAGCAATAAGCTATGGAGGAACGTATGTGACAGATAAAAAGATGCGGGTTGCCACAATACCGGTTGGTTACGGAGACGGATATCCGAGAGCCCTGTCGAATAAAGGGTATGTGTTGATTCACGGCAGGTATGCACCTATTTTGGGAAGAGTCTGTATGGATCAGTTTATGGTGGATGTTTCAGATATTCCGGAAGCGAAGGAAGGAGATTTGGTGACTTTAATCGGTAAAGATAAAGACAAAGAAATCACTATGGAACAGTTAGGTGAGCTTTCGGGACGTTTTAATTATGAACTGGCATGTGACCTGGGAAAAAGAATACCGCGTGTATATATAAGGGACGGAGAAGTTTGTAAGGATTTTTGATGTCCTTTGAATACCTTCTGACAATATGGCTATACTACTTGAAAGAAGAACAGAAAGAAGTTTCTTCCTGTAAAAAGATATCCTGTTGAAATGAAGGGTGTGTGAATCATGAGAAGAGGAGATATTTATTACGCAGATTTAAGACCTGTTATCGGATCAGAACAAGGGGGGATAAGACCGGTTCTGATTATACAGAATGACGTGGGTAATAAGCATAGCCCTACGGTGATTTGTGCTGCAATTACTTCCAAAATGAACAAGGCAAAGATGCCTACCCACATAGAACTCAGCACTCAAAAATATGATATTGAAAAAGATTCTGTTATCTTGCTTGAGCAGGTAAGGACGATTGATAAAAAACGTTTAAGGGATAAGGTCTGTCATTTAGATGATGAAATTATGCAAAAAGTCAATCAGGGACTTAAAATCAGTCTGGAACTTACTACATAAGGTGAAGAGTGTAAAACTTGACGTAAGATGCAGGAAATGATATATTTTAGGTTGATGTTTTTTCGTAAGATGAAGGAGTTGGGAAAATGGACGATAGTGGGCCTATGGCCGGGTGGATTATATTTCTCGTATTAATGTTTACGGATATATTATTTTATGGCTTTGGTGCGGCTGTAAAAGAAGTAAATACAAAGGAATTGTCTGAGAAGGCACAAGAGGGGGATAAAAAAGCAGCACGGCTTTATGATATTGTGTTAAAGCCAAATAAATACATTAATACGCTGCAGTTTGTAATTACCCTTGAAAATCTTTTTATGGGAGGTTTTTTTCTGAAATCGTGGCAACAAATCGCAGTTAAACGGGTTCAGAAATATAAAGTGGACAGTGTTTTTGGCATACAAATAAACAGTATGGTTTTTTTTGCACTTTCCATGACCTTTTTAGGAACATTGCTCCTATACATAATTTTGTCGTTTGGTATTTTGATGCCGAAAAAACTGGGAAAACGTTATGCCGAGAAGTGGGCGTATGCGTGTATTACCCCAATTTATTATATTATGGGAATTTTTTCACCGCTGACATGGCTTGTGCTTCAAACCTGTAATGGAGTACTGAAAGGATTGGGAATATCAGGAGATGAGAATTCTGAGGATGTGACGGAAGAAGAAATATTGTCCATGGTAAACGAGGGGCATGAACAAGGAGTTCTGCTTGCAACGGAAGCGGAAATGATTACGAATATTTTTGAATTTGTCGATAAAGAAGCACAGGATATTATGACACATCGTAAAAATATCAGTGCAATTGATAAAAACATGACGCTTCAGGCGGCATTGGATTATATGCTGGGGGAAAGTAAGAGCCGTTTTCCTGTATATGATGAGAATATTGACCATGTTGTCGGCATCCTTCATTTCAGGGATGCTATGAGGGCACATGCCGATTCGGATAATCTTTTTCTGCCCGTCAGTGAAATAAAAGGGCTTATACGGGAACCCATGTTTATACCGGAAACTAAAAATATTAATGATTTGTTCAAAATTATGCAGCAAACTAAAACTCAGATGGTAATAGTTGTGGATGAGTACGGACAAACATCAGGTCTGCTTGCAATGGAAGACATTTTGGAAGAAATTGTCGGTAACATTATGGATGAGTATGATGAGGACGAAGAACATATTGAGGAGACGGAAAATGCAGATGAATACATCATTGAAGGAATGACACCGCTTGAGGAACTGGAGGAACGTTTTGATATTTCTTTTGATGAGGAAGAATTTGAAACCTTGAACGGATTTATGATTTCAAAAATGGATAGAATTCCGAAAGACAATGAGGCATTTTCAGTTGTGGTGGACGGTTATGAGTTTAAGATTCTCTCCGTGGAAAAGAGAATGATAAAAAGTGTGTTGGTTACCAAAGTTGCCGGTAAAACGCAACAGATAGAAGGTAGTCTGAAGAAAGAAAAGAAAGAAGAACAAAAAGGAGATAAATAGCATGTCAGGACATTCAAAATTTGCAAACATCAAACACAAAAAGGAAAAAAATGATGCGGCTAAAGGAAAAATTTTTACCATTATCGGGAGAGAAATTGCAGTAGCTGTTAAAGAAGGCGGTCCCGATCCGTCAAATAACTCAAGGCTTGCACAGGTTATTGCTAAGGCAAAAGCAAATAATATGCCTAACGATACAATTGAAAGAGGTATCAAAAAAGCAGCCGGAGATGCGGGAAACGTGAATTATAAGTATGTCAGTTATGAAGGATATGGACCTAACGGTATTGCTATTATTGTAGATGCACTTACAGATAATCAGAACAGAACAGCTGCTAATGTAAGAAATGCATTCACAAAAGGAAACGGAAATATCGGAACACCGGGGTGTGTATCATTTATGTTTGATAAAAAAGGCCAGATTATCATTGATAAGGAAGAGTATGAAGGTGATGCAGATGAACTTATGATGCTTTCACTTGATGCGGGAGCCGAGGACTTCGCCGAGGAAGAAGACAGTTATGAAATTATTACGGATCCTGATGCTTTTGATGATGTGTTAAAAGCTGTTGGGGAAGCCAAAATTCCCATGGCATCTGCTGAGGTTACCATGATTCCACAGAATTATGTAGAACTTACCGATGAAACAGCCGTTAAAAATTTGAATAAGATTCTTGATTTGCTTGATGCAGAGGATGATGTGCAGGCTGTTTATCACAACTGGGATGAGTAATGAGAAAGGTGACAATTTATGAATAAAAATTACGCGAAAGAAACGATATGTGTACAGTCGGGCTGGCAACCTAAAAAAGGGGAACCCAGAGTATTACCGATTTATCAGAGTACTACTTTTAAATATGAAACTTCGGAGCAGATGGGTAAGCTTTTTGATTTGGAAGAGTCCGGCTATTTTTATACCAGATTACAGAACCCAACTAACGATTGTGTAGCACAGAAAATTTGTGAACTGGAAGGTGGTGTGGCAGCTATGCTGACGTCTTCCGGACAGGCAGCAAACTATTATGCTGTGTTTAACATATGTGAAACCGGTTCCCATGTGGTTTTATCTTCTACCGTATATGGCGGAACATTTAATCTTCTCACTGTTACCATGAAGAAAATGGGAATTGAATGCACGGTTGTAGATCCCGATGCACCATTGGAAGAATTAAATAAAGCATTTAAGGAAAATACCAGATGCGTTCTTGCTGAAACATTGGCTAATCCTGCATTGGTAGTTCTCGATATTGAAAAATTTGCAAAGGCAGCACATGACCATCAGGTGCCGTTAATAGTTGACAATACATTTGCAACGCCTATTAATTGTAATCCCTTTGAGTGGGGAGCAGATATTGTAACACATTCCACAACTAAGTATATGGACGGACATGCTATGAGTGTGGGTGGTGCAATTGTTGATTCCGGTAATTTTGACTGGAGTAAATATCCTGATAAATTTCCCGGACTTTGTGAACCTGATGATTCTTATCATGGAGTTACTTATGTGGAAAAATTTGGAAAAGCTGCCTATATTACAAAAGCAACCGTACAGTTGATGAGAGATCTTGGGTCTATCCAGTCTCCGCAGAACGCATTTCTTTTAAATGTAGGTCTGGAAACGTTGCCTCTTAGAATGGAACGTCACTGCGAAAATGCGTTAAAGGTGGCTGAATATTTAGAAAAACATGAAAAAGTAGCATGGGTAAATTATCCGGGATTAAAAGGAAACAAATATTATAATCTGGCGCAAAAGTATATGCCGAAAGGAACATGCGGTGTTATTTCTTTTGGCCTTAAAGGTGGAAGAGATGCTGCAGAGAATATGATGGACAAGCTGAAGCTTGCAGCGATTGTTACGCATGTGGCAGATGCAAGGACCTGTGTACTTCATCCTGCAAGTCATACACATAGACAGATGACGGATGAACAGCTGGTTGAAGCAGGTGTTGCACCGGATTTAATCAGATTTTCGGTAGGAATAGAAAACATAAAAGATATTATAGCTGATTTAGAACAGGCACTTAGCCACGTTTAAATCAAGAAAGCGGTGGAGTTATGAACAGGGAAGAGGCGACAGATAAAAAGAAGGTTAAATATCTTGATAATCCGTTGCCGTTGCCTAAAAAGCATGTAAAGAGAAAGATGGATTTTGAACATGAAAACAGGAAGGATGATTTTGATTTTCATGTAAAAGAAAATGATGATTTTGATGTATAAAATTTAATGTTTTATGAAAAAATAAGGAGGACTGAAGAAATTCAGTTCTCTTTTTCAGTTTTAAATTTGATATGCAACATGCAGAAAGGGTAAAAAAATGTCCGGAAAGAAAATAGATGAAGAAAAGCATCGTAGTGAAACGATAGAAGAAACAGGTCAGGTTTCTTTAAATAAAAGTGGTACCGATATTCATCTGATTACAATTATCGGAGAAATAGAGGGACATGATAATCTTGGAAATAATTCAAAAACAACTAAGTATGAGCATATTTTACCGCAGCTTGCGGCTATAGAGGACAGTAAAGACATCAAAGGGGTGCTTATTCTTTTAAATACCATGGGAGGAGATGTGGAAGCAGGTCTTGCCATTGCGGAAATGATTGCCTCATTAAGTAAACCTACCGTATCTTTAGTGCTTGGCGGGAGTCATTCAATCGGTGTACCGATTGCGGTCAGTGCAGATTATTCCTATATTGTTCCAACCGGGACCATGGTAATTCATCCGGTGCGTATGAATGGAATGGTAATCGGTGTGCCGCAGACATTTGATTATTTTAGACAAATTCAGGACAGAATAACGGGGTTTGTCTGTAGTCATTGTGAAATCAGAAAAGAGCGTTTTGAAGAATTGATGATGGAAACTACTGTATTGACAAAAGATGTAGGCACCATTCTGGTAGGAAAGGAAGCTGTTTTAGAAGGAATTATAAATGAAACAGGAGGAATTAAACAGGCCATGTCGAAACTTCATTCGCTTATAAAAAAAAGAAATAAATCTAGTTGATGACAAGAAGTTTTTTAAATGCTATACTATATTAGATTATGAGTACATTTCATAGTGCTAAAGGGGTGTTGTAGTATGGCACAGGCAAAAAAGAATAATACCGGCAGGAGAGGAAGCTCTTCGGGAAGGAGCACGGGTAAGTCTTCTAATCGCAAGCGCACTTCTTCAGCAGCTGGAAATACGAGAAACAGTGAACCTATGGATTCGGCAATCAGAAGTGAAATATGGCTGATTGTCTTATTTGCTGTGTCTGTTTTTTTGTTTTTGAGTAATTTTGGCATTATTGGAGAAGCAGGAAATGCAATCAGTAGTGTTATGTTTGGCATTTTTGGAATTACTGCCTATATTATGCCTGTTGTATTTTTCTTAATGATAGCTTTCGGTATGGCAAACAGTGGTAGTACTGTTGCAGGTAGAAAACTGTTTGCAAGCGTGATATTATTTTTGGTGGTCGGAATGGTGGCAGAGCTTTTTTGCGGAAGAATCACTAAAATGGATACATATAGCATTGCCGAAATATATAATGGCTGCAAGACGGCTCATCATGGTGGAGGTATAGTTGCCGGCAGTCTTGCTTATTTGTGCTATCATTTTATGGGGATCATTGGCACGGTACTTGTGATTCTCGTGACAGCAGTTATTGCGGTTGTAGTGGTTACCGAAAAATCTTTTGTATCGGGAGTGCGCGATGGAGGACGCAAAGTTTACGAACGTACAAGAGAGGATGCCATATACAGAAAACAGCAGGCAAACGTTCGCAGACAGGAACAGGAAGAAGTACGAAGATTAAAGGAAGAACAGCGGCTGCTTCAAAAAGAAGAATTTGAAAATGATAAAATCTTACGTATGGACAAGAAGGTTAGCGGAGTTATGATGGATACCTCCCTTACAAAAGAGAAAGAAAAGAAGGACAAAATAAGAAACGATATACATGAAATTAATATAGAAGATTTTGATGAACGTATGGAACACGCAGTTACTGCCCCGGTAGAAGAAAAAGAGGGATTTGATTTTGAATCCATCAAGGTAAGAGGTGTTTGCAGAACTGAGCCGGAGGAAATATATGATGCGATGACTGAAATCACGGTAGAAGAGGCAGAAGATACAGAAGATAAAGAAGAGGCAGTGCCGGTAATTCCGGTTGTACCTAAACAGCAGGACAAGCCTTTAAAAAAATATGTATTTCCACCGTTAAGTAAGCTAAAGAAGGGAACCGGACGGGCAGGAGGCAATACCGAGAGAGAATTAAAAGAAACAGCACGCAGATTGCAACAGACATTGAAAAATTTTGGCGTGAATGTGACCATAACGGATATCAGTCAGGGACCTGCCGTGACAAGATATGAATTACAGCCGGAGCAGGGTGTGAAAGTCAGCAAAATAGTAGGACTGACAGATGATATCAAGTTAAATCTTGCGGCAACGGATATCAGAATGGAAGCACCTATCCCGGGCAAGGCTGCAATCGGTATTGAAGTGCCGAATAAAGAAAATACATCAGTGGCTTTAAGGGACCTGCTTGAGTCAAAGGAGTTTAAAGAGTTCCCATCCAATATTGCTTTTGCGGTAGGTAAGGATATTGCAGGAAAAACTGTGGTTGCGGATATCGCAAAGATGCCACACATGTTGATTGCCGGGGCAACGGGAAGCGGTAAATCGGTTTGTATCAATACCCTTATTATGAGCATTTTATATAAGGCACATCCTGATGATGTGAAGCTTATTATGATTGACCCTAAGGTAGTAGAACTTAGTGTTTATAATGGAATTCCACATTTGCTCATTCCGGTGGTGACAGACCCTAAGAAGGCCGCCGGTGCACTTCACTGGGGTGTTGCTGAGATGACGGACCGTTATCAAAAATTTGCGGATTTTAATGTAAGAGATTTAAAAGGCTATAATCACAAAGCAGAAGAAATGAAAGCGAAGGGTGTTGCGGAAGCACCAGCAAAGCTTCCTCAGATAGTTATTATCGTTGATGAACTGGCAGATTTAATGATGGTGGCACCGGGAGAGGTGGAAGAATCTATCTGCCGGCTGGCACAGCTTGCAAGAGCCTGTGGTATCCATTTGATTATTGCAACACAAAGACCGTCTGTTGATGTAATTACAGGTCTTATTAAGGCAAATATGCCAAGTCGTGTAGCATTTAGTGTTTCCAGTGGTGTGGATTCCCGGACGATTCTTGATATGAATGGTGCGGAAAAGCTACTGGGAAAGGGTGATATGTTGTTTTATCCGCAGGGATACAGTAAACCTGCCAGAGTGCAGGGTGCATTTGTATCAGATAAAGAAGTCTCTGATGTTGTGGAATTTTTAAAAAATCAGGCACTTGGTAATATATATGATACGGATGTACAGGAAAAAATTGCAAGTATCGGGACATCCTCATCCGTATCAGGTAGTGATGAAGGGACAGATAAAGACCAATATTTTGCAGATGCCGGTAAATTTATTATCGAGAAGGACAAGGCCTCTATCGGTATGCTGCAGAGAGTTTTCAAAATTGGCTTTAACAGGGCAGCCAGAATTATGGATCAGCTCTGCGAGGCAGGGGTAGTCGGAGAAGAGGAAGGGACCAAGCCACGTAAGGTTTTGATGAGTATGGAACAGTTTGAACAATATATTGATGAATATTTATAGGTAAAGTTTGAGGAGGTATTGTTTTGTTATGAAAACTGATATTGAAATTGCACAAGAAGCCAAAATGGAACCAATCGTGCAGGTAGCGGAAAAACTAAATATTTCTGCAGATGAGCTTGAACTTTACGGCAAATATAAAGCAAAAATTTCTGATAACTATATAGAAAAAATCAAAGATAATCCTGATGGAAAACTGATACTTGTAACAGCAATTAATCCTACACCGGCTGGAGAAGGTAAAACGACAACCAGTGTTGGCTTGGGGCAGGCGTTCGGTAAACTGGGTAAAAAAGCCGTGATTGCCCTCAGAGAGCCTTCATTAGGTCCTTGTTTCGGAGTAAAGGGAGGCGCGGCAGGAGGAGGTTATGCCCAAGTTGTTCCCATGGAAGATTTGAATCTTCATTTTACCGGTGATTTTCATGCAATTACATCTGCCAACAATCTGCTTGCGGCGATGCTTGATAATCATATCCAGCAGGGAAATGAACTTAAGATTGATACAAGGCAGGTGGTTTGGAAGCGTTGCCTTGATATGAACGACCGGGTCCTTAGAAATGTGGTAGTAGGTTTAGGAACAAAGGCTGACGGTTTTGTAAGGGAAGAACATTTTGTCATTACGGTTGCGTCAGAAATTATGGCAGTGCTTTGTCTTGCGAGTGATATGAAAGATTTAAAAGAACGCCTGGGAAGAATGGTGGTTGCTTATAATTATCAGGGGGAGCCAGTTACAGCGGCTGACCTAAATGCGGTAGGCGCTATGGCTGCCCTGCTAAAAGATGCCATAAAACCGAATCTGATTCAGACATTAGAGCATACACCTGCACTGATTCATGGAGGTCCCTTTGCAAATATTGCACATGGATGCAATTCTGTGATAGCGACAAAAACAGCTTTGAAAATGGCTGATTATGTGATTACGGAGGCTGGATTCGGAGCTGATTTGGGCGCCGAGAAGTTCCTGGATATTAAGTGCCGTATTGCAGATTTGAAGCCGGATGCTATAGTTTTGGTTGCAACAATTAGAGCTTTGAAATATAATGGCGAAGTTCCAAAGACCGATTTGGGACAGGAAAATCTGGAAGCACTTAAGAAAGGGATTGTCAATTTAGAGAAGCATATTGAAAACCTTCAGAAATATCAGGTTCCTGTGGTTGTTACATTAAACAGTTTTATCACAGATACTGATGCTGAAATCAATTATGTAAAAACCTTCTGTGAAGAAAGAGGTTGTGAATTTGCCATTTCCGAGGTCTGGGAAAAAGGCGGTGAAGGCGGAATTGCACTTGCTGAAAAAATATTACAGACCTTGGAAGAAAAAGAAAGTCATTTTAAACCCATATATGAGGACAAACTTCCTTTAAAAGATAAGATAGAGGTTGTTGCTAAAGAAATATATGGTGCAGACGGTGTAAATTATACACCTGCTGCCGAAGCACAGCTTAAAAAACTGGAAGAACTTGGATTTGGTGATTTGCCGGTGTGCATGGCAAAAACGCAGTATTCTCTTTCTGATAATCCGGCACTTTTGGGCAGACCGTCAGGTTTTAGACTTCAGGTCAGAGAGGCATATGTTTCTGCAGGAGCGGGATTTGTAGTAGTACTTACGGGAGCGGTAATGACTATGCCGGGACTTCCCAAAGAGCCTGCAGCACTTAGAATTGATGTGAATGAAGATGGTGTGATTACAGGATTGTTTTAAGGATTAAGAAGGGTAGTTTTAGGAGAGAGTGCTTATGAAATGTCCCAACTGTGGTCAGGAGATGCAGGAGGAACATCTGTACTGTGAGAAGTGCGGAATGGAAATCAGAATTGTTCCTGATTTTGAACCTGAAATAGAAAACAGCATAACAGAGACGCTTTCTACGGTAGCCGAAGAAATAGATAATAAAAAAATCACAAAAGCAGAAAGTGGACAAAGAGTAAAAGTTTCTTTTTTTACGGATAATGCCGGTAAAAATTGGTTGCTTGTTAAGGGAATTGCATTTGCAGTAATCTTTTTAGTATCAGTTATAGCAGGGTTAATAATATATTTCAATTATTCGGTTTCTTATCAGATAAGCAGAGCCAGAGACTGTGCAAAATGGCATAATTATGAGGAAGCGGTAAAACATCTTGACAGAGCAATGGAATTAGACCCCGGCAATACGGAAATTGTTTTGCTTCAGTCAAATTATTATTACAAGATGAATGAAGCGGATCAAGGGATTTCTGCATTACTTCAATTATTAGAGAAAGAACAGTTATCTGACGAAGAACTGGAAAGCGTTTACAACCAGATTATTTCTATTTATGATGAACAGGGGAAATATGAAGAAATAAATAATATTCTTTTAGCTTGCCCTCATGAAAAAATAGTGACGTTATTTCAGAATTATATGGCAATGCCACCGAAATTCAGTAGTGAGGCAGGAAGCTATGATTATGTGGTATCTTTAAAACTCAGTGCCAATATGACGGGTAAAATTTATTATACATTGGACGGAAGTGAACCAACAGTAAACAGTTCGGTTTATATGGCACCTATATTTTTGGAATCCGGAAATTATCAGGTGAATGCTTTCTTTGTAAATGATTACGGAATAGTAAGTGAAACGGTAAGAAAACGATATGAAATTAATGTAACTGTTCCGGATAAACCACAGGTAATTCTTTACAGTGGAAAGTATGAAATGCCGACATATATTGAAGTCCTGCATCCGGCAAAGGGAACTGTTTATTATACAACAGACGGTTCTGAACCGACAACAGACAGCCTTGTATATACAGAACCGATTTTTATGCCGCTTGGGCACAGCAATTTTAAATTCGCAGTAATATCCGAAGAAGGAGTTTCAAGTGAAGTTGTAAGCAGAAGTTTTGAATTTAAAATGGATACCAATGTAACGACGGCTGTGGCTGCTTCAAATGTTATGAGAGCTCTTATGAACCGGGACATTCTTAAAGATATGCAGGGGCATGCAACCGGGAAACCGGGAAAATACAAATTTGAGTATAATACTATTGTACAAATTGAAGAAAAATATTATTATGTATTAGATGAGTATTATGAGGATCAAAGCGGTAATAAGAGCAAGACAGGGCTTTTATATGCGGTAGAAGTCTATACGGGGGCACCGAATCGCCTTGTTTATGATGAACAGGGGCAGATGGGGGTAATATCCTTATCAGATTAAGATCTTTCTAAATATTATAAAAACAGGAGTGAAGTGGAAGATGTACAAGATTTTAGAAGCAAAAGAACTGACTTCCAATATCTATTATATGGTGGTGGAAGCAAAGAGAGTGGCGAAAGCTTGCAAACCCGGACAGTTTATCATTGTGCGTACAGATGAAAATTCAGAGAGAATTCCTCTTACCATCTGTGATTATGACAGAGAAAAGGGAACTGTCACTATTGTATTCCAGATTGTAGGTGCAGGAACAGAGTATATGTCTCAGCTGAAGGCAGGAGATACTTTCCATGATTTTGTGGGACCACTTGGTTGTCCTTCTGAATTTGTTAAGGAAGATTTAGAAGAACTTAAGAAAAAGAATATTCTTTTTGTAGCAGGTGGTGTAGGTACAGCACCTGTCTATCCTCAGGTAAAATGGCTTCATGAAAATGGAATTGCAGCAGATGTAATTGTTGGTGCAAAGAATAAAGATCTTTTGATTCTTGAAAAAGAAATGGAAGCAGTGGCGGGCAATCTTTATGTAACAACGGATGATGGTTCTTATGGACGCAGCGGTATGGTTACGCAGACGATTACAGACCTCGTAAATGAAGGAAAGAAATATGATGTCTGTGTGGCAATCGGTCCGATGATTATGATGAAATTTGTCTGCAAACTTACTAAGGAACTTGGAATTCCTACTATTGTCAGCCTTAACCCTATTATGGTTGACGGTACGGGAATGTGTGGTGCTTGTCGTGTTACAGTAGGTGGTGAAGTGAAATTTGCATGTGTAGACGGACCTGAATTTGATGGACATCTGGTAAATTTTGACGAGGCTATGCAACGTCAGCAGATTTATAAAACACCTGAAGGAAGAGCATTTCTTAAGGCGAAAGAAGGCGACACCCATCACGGTGGATGCGGAAACTGTGGAGGTAACGATTGATGGACGTATTAAAGAAAGTACCTGTAAGAGAACAGGATGCAAAAGTAAGAGCAACAAATTTTGAAGAAGTTTGCTTAGGTTATAATAAAGACGAAGCAATGGAAGAGGCAACAAGATGTATTAATTGTAAGAATGCACAGTGCGTAAAAGGTTGCCCGGTATCCATCAATATTCCGGGGTTTATAGAAAAAGTAAAAGACGGTGATATAGAGAGTGCCTATCAGATTATCAGTGAATCTTCCGCGCTTCCCGCAGTATGCGGACGTGTATGTCCTCAGGAAAGTCAGTGCGAGGGAAAATGTATCAGAGGTATTAAGGGGGAACCCATTTCTATTGGTAAACTTGAGAGATTTGTTGCTGACTGGGCTTCAGAAAACGGAATCAAACCTCAGGGAGCAGATGAAAAGAACGGTAAAAAGGTTGCTGTTATCGGTTCAGGTCCTGCAGGGCTTACCTGTGCAGGTGACCTTGCAAAATTAGGTTATGATGTAACTATTTTCGAAGCACTTCATGAGGCGGGAGGTGTACTTGTTTATGGCATTCCCGAATTTCGTCTTCCTAAGACAAAGGTTGTTGCAAGGGAAATCGAAAATGTAAAAGCACTTGGTGTTAAGATTGAAACAAATGTAGTAGTAGGTAAATCCGTGACCATTGATGAACTTATGGATGAAGAGGGGTTTGATGCCGTATTTATCGGTTCCGGAGCAGGACTTCCCAAATTCATGGGTATTCCCGGAGAACAGGCAAACGGTGTATTCTCTGCAAATGAATATCTGACAAGAAGCAATCTTATGAAGGCATTTGATGAAAATTCAACAACACCTATCATGAGAGGTAATAAAGTAGCTGTTGTTGGCGGCGGCAATGTTGCCATGGATGCAGCAAGAACAGCACTTCGTCTCGGAGCAGAGGTTCATATTGTATACAGAAGAAGTGAAGAAGAACTTCCTGCCAGAGTGGAAGAAGTACATCATGCAAAAGAAGAAGG
>CAYWHY010000041.1:0-13132 GCA_964458255.1 uncultured Lachnospiraceae bacterium
AACCGACAAAAGAACCGACGCAGGAACCGACAAAAGAACCGACGCAGGAACCGACGGCACTTCCTACTGATATTCCGACAGCAACGCCGACCAAGATGCCCGCGGAAACAGCGACAATAAAGCCGACAGCAACGCCCACGGCGACAGGTACGGCAACACCTGTGGCAACAGCGACAGCAACGCCCACAGCGACAGGTACGGTAACGCCTGTGGCAACAGCGACAGCAACACCCACAGCGACAGGTACGGCAACACCTACCGTGTCGCCATCAGCCACACCAAATAAAGCAAAGGATGACTATCAGACGGAACTGAAAAATAAGGCCGGTGATGTGCTGTATTATTATGATGAGGCAAGCGGAGAATATAAAGTTGCTAAATATGCACATTATTTTAAGGATATCAGACTTTATAGAAAGATAGAAAACAAAACCGGTGAATATCGTTATACCGGCTGGCAGACCATAGACGGTTCCACTTATTTCTTTGATAAGAATGGGATTAAGGTTACCGGCGTACAGGTAATACAGGGTGCTAAATATACGTTCAATGACAATGGTGTACTGGACAGCGGTTCCGGAAATCTTGGTATTGACGTATCCAAATGGAATGGCAATATTGATTGGAAGGCTGTAAAGAACAGCGGTGTTTCGTATGTAATCATCAGATGCGGATATCGCGGCTCGGCAACAGGTGTTCTGGTGGAAGATCCCAAGTTCCGCTCCAATATGAACGGAGCATTAAATGCAGGACTTAAAGTTGGTGTGTATTTCTTCTCCCAGGCGACCAATGAAGTGGAAGCAGTAGAAGAGGCATCCATGGCACTGGGACTGATAAGAGGGTATAATATTTCCTTCCCGGTATTTTTGGATGTGGAAGCTACAGACGGAAATGACGGAAGAGCAGATGGAATCAGTGTTTCCGCAAGAACCGCGGTATGCAGGGCATTTTGCCAGACGGTGCAGAATTCCGGTTATAAGGCAGGTATTTATGCAAATAAGTCCTGGCTTAACGGTTATATTGATTCCCCCAGTCTGACAAATTACAAAATCTGGCTGGCTCAGTATGCGGCAGCACCGAGCTATACAAGAACGAAGTATGATATGTGGCAGTATTCTTCCAAGGGAAGAGTGGCAGGTATCAGCGGTAATGTGGATATGAATATCAGTTATCTGGGATATTAAATATAGTACTTATAATAGAAAAGAAACGGAGAAAAAAGATGAGAACTTATCTGGTAACGGGCGGAGCGGGATTTATCGGTTCCAATTACATTCATTACATGTTTAAAAAGTACGGGGATGCAATCAGAATTATTAATGTTGATGTACTTACTTATGCAGGTAATCTGGAGAATTTAAAAGAGATTGAAAAAAGAGATAATTATACTTTTGTCAAAGCAGATATTTGTGATAAAGAAGCAATTTCCAAAATATTTGCAGAAAATGATATTGACAGAGTGGTGCATTTCGCAGCAGAAAGCCATGTAGACAGAAGTATTAAGAATCCCGAGGTGTTTGTACAGACCAATGTGCTCGGAACAGCGGTAATGCTGAACTGTGCAAAGGCAGCATGGGAATTACCTGATGGAAGTTTTAAAGAAGGAAAGAAATTCCTTCATGTATCTACCGATGAGGTATACGGATCATTAGAGGAAGACGGCGGGTATTTTTATGAAACAACGCCCTATGATCCTCACAGTCCGTATTCGGCAAGCAAGGCAAGTTCCGATATGCTTGTAAAGGCTTATATGGATACGTACAAATTCCCTGCCAACATTACAAACTGCTCTAACAATTACGGACCTTACCAGTTCCCCGAGAAGTTTATTCCGCTTATGATTAATAATGCACTTCAGGGTAAAAAACTTCCTGTTTACGGTGACGGCAAAAATGTCCGTGACTGGCTTTACGTGGAAGACCATGCAAAAGCAATCGATATGGTGCAGGAAAAGGGAAGATTATTTGAAACATACAATGTAGGCGGGCATAATGAAAAACAGAACATTGAAATTCTGCATATTATTTTAGATACGCTAAGAGAGATGCTTCCCGATACGGATGAAAGAAAAGTGCTTGTCAGTGAGAAACTGATTGAATATGTGGAAGACCGCAAGGGACATGACAGACGATATGCCATTGCACCTGACAAGATTAAGGCAGAAATCGGCTGGGAACCCGAGACCATGTTTAAAGAAGGAATCCGTAAGACCATTCAGTGGTATTTTGAAAATGAAGACTGGATGAAGAATGCAACAAGCGGTGATTATCAGAAATACTATGATATGATGTATCAGAATGTGTAAAGAGGTATTTTAAATGAAGGGTATTATTTTAGCGGGAGGTTCAGGAACAAGACTGTATCCTCTCACCAAAGCAATCAGTAAACAGATCATGCCGGTTTATGACAAGCCGATGATTTATTATCCGTTATCCACTTTGATGCTTGCGGGAATCAGAGAGATTTTGATTATTTCCACACCCAGGGATTTGCCGGCCTTTCAAGAACTTTTGGGGGACGGAAGCCAGCTTGGCATGAAGTTTTCTTATGCGATTCAGGAAACGCCCAGAGGTTTAGCAGATGCGTTTATCATTGGAGCGGATTTTATCGGAAAGGACTCAGTGGCACTGGTACTAGGAGATAATATTTTCTATGGGCAGAGTTTTTCTAAAGTGCTGCGGGATGTGGCTTCCAGGGACAAAGGAGCAACTATTTTCGGATATTATGTGCGTGACCCCAGGGAATACGGTGTGGTTGAATTTGATGAGACCGGAAAGGCTCTTTCCATTGAAGAAAAACCGGAGCATCCAAAGAGCAATTATGCTGTGCCCGGATTATATTTCTACGATAATGATGTAGTGGAAATTGCAAAGAATGTTAAGCCTTCTGCCAGAGGGGAAATCGAAATAACAAGTATTAATAACGAATATCTGAATCGCGGAACCCTTCGTGTGGAAACACTGGGAAGAGGTTTTGCGTGGCTGGATACGGGAAATCATGATTCTCTTTTAGATGCAGCGGACTTTGTGGCAGCCTTTCAGAAGCGTCAGGGGCTTTATATTTCCTGTATTGAGGAAATTGCATATAAGAGAGGCTTTATCGGCAAGGAACAGCTTTTAAAGCTGGCAGAGCCGCTTATGAAAACCGATTACGGAAAGTATATGAAAGAAGTTGCAGAAGGTCTGTAAGGCGTTTTTGGGAAAAGATGCCGGACAGAAGCGGCTGAGAAGAATGGTGTATAGGAAAACATAAAGCAGGAGAGAGTGAACTATGGGAAAAATAACAGTGGAAACATGTGAAATAGAAGGACTTAAGGTGATTACACCCACCGTATTCGGTGATGAAAGAGGCTATTTCATGGAAAGCTATAATTACAATGATTATAAGGAAGCAGGGATTGACCGGATATTTGTACAGGACAACCAATCTTCTTCCGTAAAGAATGTGCTCAGGGGACTTCATTTCCAGATAAATTATCCACAGGATAAGCTGGTAAGGGTTATTTTTGGAGAAGTATTTGATGTCGCCGTGGATTTGCGCCCCGGTTCCGAAACCTATGGAAAATGGTACGGAGTAGTTCTGTCTGCAGAAAACAAAAAGCAGTTCTTTATACCCAGGAATTTTGCACACGGTTTTGTGGTGCTTTCTGATTATGCGGAATTTGCATATAAGTGCACTGATTTTTATCATCCCAATGATGAGGGCGGACTTAAATTTGATGACCCTGATATCGGAATTGAGTGGCCTGTTGCACCGGGAACCGGGCTTATTATGTCGGATAAGGATAAAAAATGGGGTGGTATTAAAGAATACACCATAAACAGAAAGAATGGATAATAAGGCATGAAGAGTAAGAAAGAAAAAAGCGGAGTATCCGGAATAAAAAATATACCGAAGCCACTGGGGGTCGGTATATTTTATGCGGTTTGTCTGGTGGTAGGAATTATCATTGTTACACATTACAATCCCCTGGCACCTGACCAGCAGACGGAGAATTTGAAGAAATTCTGTGCCTGTGCACTGCTTGTTTTATCCTGCATTATCTTTGGAGTATACTATGACAGACTGTTTATTATTCCGAAGGAATTGTTTCAGAGCAGGAAATTAATCTGGAAACTTGCTAAAAATGATTTTAAAAAACGATATGCCGGTTCCTATTTAGGTTTTATATGGGCACTGGTACAGCCGGTAGTGACCGTTTTGATGTACTGGATAGTGTTTGATGTAATATTTGATACAAGAAGTGAAATGGTGGCAAGCGGCGTGGAGGTTCCTATGTACTTTTCTTAACTTCGGGGCTTGTGCCGTGGTTTTTTTTCTCAGAAATGATTACCAACGGAACCAATGCACTTTTGGAATACAGCTATCTTGTAAAAAAAGTAGTGTTTAACATCAGTATTTTGCCGATTATCAAGCTGGTTGCGGCTACGTTCATCCATGGATTTTTTGTTCTGGTACTGCTTGTGGTTGCGGCAGTTTACGGTTATGCTCCGAACATATATACATTGCAGGTGGTTTACTACAGCTTCTGCCTGTTTATGCTGGTGCTTGCTGCCAGCTATTGTACCTGTGCGGTGGTGGTATTTTTCAGAGACCTTGCACAGATAATTAACATTGCCCTGCAGGTGGGAATGTGGGCAACGCCGATTTTGTGGAATATTGACATGTTCAATGATAATAAAGTGGTGACGCTTCTTAAGCTGAATCCGCTGGTTTATATTGTAAACGGATACCGGAATGCGATTTACGGAAATGAGTGGTTTTTTGAACACTTCTATTCGTCCACATATTTTTGGATATTTACGGTGACATTGTTCTGTGTGGGAACATTAATATTTAAAAGATTAAAGGTGCATTTTGCAGATGTTTTATAAGGAAGTGGAAGGACATTTCGCATGGAAAACAAGAAAGAGATTGCCATACAGGTAAGCGGGCTGGAAAAGGCCTACAAGCTGTATAACAAGCCTTCGGACAGATTGAAAGAGGCTTTGGGGCTTAGCAGAAAGAAAAAATATAAAGAACATCGTGCTTTAAAGGGTGTGGATTTGACCATTTATCAGGGAGAGACGGTAGGCATCATCGGAACTAACGGTTCCGGCAAGTCTACCATTCTCAAGATTATTACGGGTGTACTGAATCAGACCGAAGGCACTGTAAACGTAAACGGACGTATTTCGGCATTGCTTGAGCTGGGAGCCGGGTTTAACATGGAATACAACGGAATTGAAAATGTATATCTGAATGGCACCATGATGGGCTTTTCCAAAAAAGAAATTGATGCCAAAATGGACGACATTCTAAGCTTTGCGGATATAGGAGACTACGTATATCAACCGTGTAAAACGTATTCCAGCGGTATGTTTGTACGTCTGGCTTTTGCGGTAGCCATTAATATAGAACCGGAAATACTGATTGTAGACGAAGCTTTATCGGTCGGAGACGTATTTTTCCAGGCAAAATGTTACCACAAGTTTGAGGAATTTAAGAAAATGGGCAAAACAATCGTATTTGTAAGCCATGATCTTAGCAGTATCAGCAAATATTGTGACAGAGTAGTGCTTCTTAATCAGGGAGTAAAGCTCGGCGAAGGAAACCCTAAAGAAATGATAGATGCCTATAAGCAGGTGCTGGTAGGCCAGTACAAACCTGCAGAAGCGGAAGAAGCCAGCCTTTTGGATGATGAAGAGATAGAAGCGGCAGCAGCGGCATCGGTGGCAGCTACGGAAAAAAATGAAAGCAAAAAAAAATCAGAAATTATCGATGCCAATATGGTAAATCCTGATTTACTTGAATATGGCACTAAGGCAGCAGTCATAGAAGAATATAAAATAACAGATGATATGGACAGGGCAACAAGTGCCGTTTTAAAGGGAAAAAATTGCTGTGTACATATGAAAGTGCGCTTTCATGAGGATATTGAGGCACCTATCTTTGCCTTTACCATTAAGAACATTAAAGGCGTGGAAATAACGGGAACCAACACTATGGTGGAAAAGGCGTTTTTGGAACCGGTCAAAGCCGGAAGCGTAAAGGAAATTACGTTTACACAGAAGATGAATCTGCAGGGGGGCGAATATCTGTTGTCCCTTGGAGTGACAGGTTATGAAAAAGAAGATTTTCAGGTATATCACAGATTGTATGATGTGATGAATATGACAGTAATTTCCGATAAGGATACAGTGGGGTATTACGACATGAATTCCGAAGTTGTCGTAAAGGACGCATCAAGGTAGAAAAGGGAGAAATGATGAAGGAAGAAGTAGGAAGAATAAAGCCTTTACATTTAAAACAGGAAGAATTAATCAGTAATCTGCCGAAGCAAATCGGTAATGTAAAGCTTGATTACAGCCATTATCCGGGAGAAGATCTTTACAGCGACGGTGTCGTAGAAGATGAGCTGTTATCTATCGTGAAGACGGCTTCCAGAGTGGAGTATCCGGCGATAATCGAGGAGAAGGGCAGTTGGCCTGTTTTGTATCATTTGTCTCCTTTAAGAGCTAATATGGTAGACTGGCTTCCGATAGACAAGAATGCCAAAGTGCTTGAAATCGGTTCCGGTTGCGGAGCCATTACAGATAAATTATCTGAAAAAGCAGGAGAAGTGACTTGTGTGGATTTATCTGCAAGAAGGAGTCATATCAATGCCTATCGAAATCAGGACAGAGATAATATTACCATTCACGTGGGGAACTTCAGCGACATTGAGCCGGAGCTTCCCTTTGATTATGATTATATATGTTTGATTGGTGTGTTTGAGTATGCACAGTCTTATATTCAGTCGGAAACACCTTATGAAGATTTTGTTAAAATCATGAGGAAGCATGTTAAAAATAACGGACGTATTGTAATTGCCATTGAGAACAAATTCGGTTTAAAATACTGGGCAGGGTGCAAAGAAGATCATGTGGGGACATGCTTCAGCGGTTTAGAAGGCTACCCGGATGGTGGTAGTGCCAGAACTTTTACAAGACAGGGATGGGAACGTATCCTGAAAAATTGTGAGGTAGAAGAGTATTCATTTTATTATCCTTATCCGGATTATAAGTTTCCTACCGTAATATATTCAGATAAAAGACTCCCGGAACTTGGAGAACTTACAAATAACATGCGTAATTTTGATAGGGACAGGATGGTACTGTTTAATGAAAAGTATGTATTTGATGGAATTGTGACAGATGGTCTGTTTGATATGTTCTCTAATTCTTATATGGTAATCATAGGGAAAGAGCCACAGGTGACTTATGTAAAATACTCTAATGACAGAGCAGGAGAATTTATGCTAAGGACAGAGCTGGCAGAGGAAGATGGAAAAAAAGAAATCAGAAAGGTACCTCTTTCAAAAGAAGCGGTCGTGCATATAAAAGAAATGGAACGTTCTTATCAACTCCTTTCTGAACGGTATGCAGGCAGTGGGCTTTCAGTAAATGCCTGTGAGTGGAAGGAAGAAGGCTACGCGGTATTTCCGTTTGAAAATGGAAGAACCTTGGAAGAAATGCTGGATGAATGTCTGGAACGTGATGATATGGAAGGATTTTATCGACTGTTTGACAGATATCTTGAACTGATATCCTATGGAGAAGATAAGCCGGTTGCCGATTATGATCTGATATTTGCTAATATTCTTGTTGATGGTGATAAGTGGACAGTAATTGATTATGAATGGACGGTGGAGAAAACAATTCCTTCTAAAGAAATAGCATTCAGAGCAGTTTATTGTTATGTTTTGGAGGAAGAAAAAAGAAACAAATTAAATCTTGATTATATAATCGAAAGACTGGGTGTTACGCCGGCAGAGGCAGATGAGTATCGCAAGGCGGAATTAAAATTCCAAAAGGAGGTAACCGGTAAGCGTAAATCCATGGGCGAAATCCGTGCGACTATCGGTACTTATTCGGTAGACCCTAAGATGCTCATGGAAAGATATCTCCAGGAAATCCTTGATAAAAGAATGCAAGTATATTTAGACCGGGGAAACGGTTTTTCGGAGGCAGATTCTTACTATATGCCGGATATCTATGAGTCAGAAAATCTGATAGAGGCAGAAATTCCTTTTGACGGGAATGTGACGGCACTTCGAATTGATCCTGCAGACAGATGTTGTGTGGTGAAGGTGAAGGAATTGCTGGTAAATGGAAGTGTAGTTCCTCTTAATAAGAAGTCTGTTATTACAAATGGTGTGAATTTGGAGGAAGATTCTTTTGTATTTGCGACAACGGATCCTAACATGACGATTCGGATGGAAGGTTTGCCGGTACAGGGAGAGAATACTCTTTCGGTAAAATTGGAAATTGCACCGTTGACAGAAGAACTTGCAGGTACGATTGCAATCGGCACAAAGAAATTGTTTCGTTAAAGCGGTATTTGATAAAAAAGCGATATTCAGGCGCGGAAAGGAAGCAAAAGACGTGGCTTCGCTGAAACAGAGTTTAAAACATGTTCTTATCCACAGGCAGCAAAAAAGGTATGAAAAAGAGCTTACAGCAAAAAAAATGTCCTATGATACATGGATAAAGAAGCAAGAACGGGCAATTAGAATTGACGATATTATTGTTCGTGAAACTAAAAAATGTCTGACAACTGAAATACAGGAAGATTCCGATGCAAGAGATGAAGAAGAAAATGAAGGATTACATTCAAAAAATGTCGTTGCGTGTCGCTTTTTTGAAGTTTTTAACGAAAAAAGCCCCCAAAAAGAAAAAATCTCTTTTTGTATGTTGCCTCCGGAAGTAAGCTGTGAAACAAAAACTTCCAAAATGCGGTCAATTTTGGAAAATTGTGAAGCGGATGTTATTTTATTTCAGGTTTCTGATGGTGAGTTGGCAGATTTTGCACTTCCTTTACTGTATGGTAAATTGTGCGAAAATAAAAATATAATTTTGATTTACGGTGATGAAGATGTCGTTAAAGATGGAATAAGACAAAACCCGTGGTTGAAACCGGACTGGTCGCCCGATACGTTTTTGTCCGGCTTTTATTTTGGAAGCTTAGTTGCCGTAAGGAGAAACGAGCTGCTTGCCGCCGTTGAGGAGCTTACAGATACATCGGAAAATATGTTGTATTGTCTTTGTGAGCGCGTGCTTAAGACGGGTGGGGGATTTGAAATAAGAAAAGATAATAAAGAAATGCCGGCAGTGCATATTCCGGAGATCCTGTTCCATAGTAAAACGGAAGGTTATTATATGGTAAATAAATGGGAACTTCCGGAAGAAGAGCAGGATAATCAGAACAATGAGCGGAAAGACAAAACAAAAAATGAAAACAGCAGGTCACTTGTTTCCGTTATCATTCCGTCTAAAGACAATCCCGCAGTTCTGTTTACCTGTATTCACTCATTGATCGAAAAGACAGAGTGTGAGTTCCCATATGAAATATTAATAATGGATAACGGGAGTAATGCAGAGAACAAGGCGTGCATTGAAAAAGAGGTTTTAAGATTCAATCAGGTGGTACAGGAGACAAAGAACTTTTGTGGTATAAAATATTATTACCGGTCGATGGTATTTAATTTTTCGCGTATGTGCAATATGGGAGCCGGACTTTCTAAAGGAGAATTTTTACTTTTTTTGAATGATGATATGGAAATTATTCAAAGTAACTGGCTTACGCTTCTTATGCAGAAAGCGATGCTGTCTTATGCAGGAGCAGTAGGGGCAAAACTTTTGTACCCGGATTCTACGGTTATTCAACATGCGGGAATTACCAATTTGAGAGTGGGACCGGCTCACAAGCTGCAGTTTCTCTCTGATGAGGAAAACCATTATTATGGAAAAAACAGAGGGGTCCATGATATGCTGGCGGTTACGGGTGCCTGTCTGCTTGTGAAAAAACGGATTTTTGAGAAAGTGGGAGGCTTTTGTGAAGAACTGGCCGTGGCATTTAATGATGTGGATCTTTGCTATCAAATTTATGAGGCGGGTTACTATAATGTCCAGAGAAATGATGTTATGTTGTATCATCATGAATCCTTAAGCCGGGGAAAAGACGGAGAATCCGAGGAAAAACAGCTGCGCCTTTTGAGAGAAAAGGATATTTTATATGAAAGGCATCAAAATATTTACGGCAGTGATCCGTTTTATCACAAATATCTGACAAACGATATGCTTGAATCTGATTATTCACCGGGGTTCCGGTATCAGGTGACGTTGGATATGCCATGGGCGAAGGTTACTGCGATAGAGCGATTGCCGGAAAATATCAGAGAGGATAGCTGTGTGGTAATCGGTATGGAATGTGCCATGGACATTTATAAGTGGAAGTATGGCATTTCATCAGAAAAGGGAGAAAAAGAGCCGGATTCGGAAGATGTGGGCTATTATTTTCAAGGA
The DNA here is from genome assembly GCA_964458255.1 of uncultured Lachnospiraceae bacterium. Classification (GTDB taxonomy): domain Bacteria; phylum Bacillota; class Clostridia; order Lachnospirales; family Lachnospiraceae; genus Suilimivivens. Next base: position 10,326 of record CAYWHY010000041.1, read on the forward strand.
TATTCTTTTATAATTGGTTCAGATAACGCGTGTTACAAAAAAACATTATTGCTTGAAAATAAGGAAAATAAGCAGATTTTTTATATTGATATCGAAGACAGGTACAGACCGGATATCAGGAAAAACCTAAAAGATCAGTTAAATGTAGATTTAACGGGTTTTGCAGCCAAAGTAAGATTTGCGGATATTCCGGAAGGGGAGTATCGGTTTGGTATGCTTGCGGAAGATAAGTGTTCCAGACTGAAACTGGTAAACTTTAGCAGCTGGGTGCTACAGAAAGAAGGAAATTGATTATGGATTACAGGGAAGCCTACGAAAAAGAGCATATTAAGACCGCTGATTTGGCTGAGAGAGTGGCTGTCTTGGAGGCAAAAAACGAAGAACTTACCTTTCGATTAAACAGAATAAAGAATAATCCGCTTTGGAAGGCATCTGCACCTTTGCGTAAAGGCATGCATTTTGCCATTCGTCAGAAGGACAGGCTTAGAAATTGCGGTAATCTGCGCGGTGTGGTTGCCAAGCTGAAATATAAGGGCATTGAAAAGCAGGCGATGGAGCGTTACGGCACCAAAAGTTTTCCGGACGAAACGGAAAGAAAACGCCAACAGGAGACGGTATTTGAAAAACGGGTAAAAATCAGTATTCTGGTGCCACTCTACAATACACCTGAAAAATTCCTGAGAGAAATGATAGAATCTGTAACAAACCAGACTTATGATAACTGGGAGCTTTGTCTTGCGGACGGTTCCGATACGGAACATGCTTATGTAGGACAAATTTGTGCGGAATATATTACAAAAGTGGAAGAAAACGGCAAAGAAAGCCGCATTGTTTATCAGAAACTTGAGAAAAACAGCGGTATTTCAGGTAATACCAATGAATGTCTGAAGCTTTCAACGGGAGAATATATCGGTTTGTTTGATCATGATGATATTTTGCATCCGAGTGCACTTTATGAATATGTGAAGGTGATTAACGAGCAGGGGGCTGATTACATATACTGTGATGAGACGACCTTTAAAGGAAACGACATTAATCATATGCTGACGATGCATTTTAAACCGGATTATGCGATTGATAATCTGCGTGCCAACAATTATATTTGTCATTTCAGCGTTTTTGCAAGAGAACTTTTGGACGGAACAGAACTCTTCCGGTCTAAATTTGACGGAAGCCAGGATCATGATATGATTCTGAGACTTACCGACCGCGCGAAGAAGGTGGTACATGTGCCGAAACTTCTCTATTATTGGCGTTCCCATTCAGGAAGTGTAGCTTCCGGTATTGATGCCAAGCCATATGCAGTGCAGGCTGCGAAAGGTGCCGTGGCAGACCATTTGAAACGTCATGGCTATGAACATTTTCAGATTACATCCACCAGAGCTTTTGAGACAATTTTTAAAATCCGGTATTCGATTATAGGAAATCCCAAGATTTCCATTGTCATTGCCAATAAAGACCATGTAAAAGATTTAAAACGCTGTATTACATCCATTATAGAAAAATCCACATATGAGAATTATGAGATAGTAGTGGTGGAAAATAACAGTACAAGTAAGGAAATTTTTGATTATTATAAAGAGTTGGAAGATGTAGAACAGGTAAAGGTGGTAACCTGTGAACCCAAAGCGGATGCCGCAAAAGAAAGCGCCGGCGAAGGGGATGCGGCAAAACCGGGCTTCAATTATTCGGCAGTGAATAATTTCGGCGTGGCACATACCACAGGTGATTATATCCTGCTTCTTAACAACGATACCCAGGTGATTACCGTTAACTGGATGGAAGAACTTTTAATGTATGCCCAGAGAGAGGATGTAGGTGCCGTAGGCGGCAAGCTTTATTATGAAAACAAAACCATTCAGCATGCAGGAGTGGTGCTTGCATTGGGTGCACATCGTACGGCCGGCCACAGTCATTACGGACAGCACAGAGAGAATCTGGGATATATGGGAAGACTTTGTTATGCCCAGAATGTTTCTGCGGTAACGGGTGCCTGCCTTCTGGTAAAAAAGAGCCTGTTTGAGGAAGTGGGCGGTCTGGACGAAGGATTTGCCATTTCCTTAAATGATGTGGATTTTTGTCTGAAACTCAGGGAAAAAGGGCTTCTTAATGTGTTTACGCCTTTTGCGGAGCTTTATCATTTTGAATCCATATCAAGGGGACTTGATGTTCAGGGAGAAAAAGCGGAGCGTTATAACAAAGAGTCTGAAAAATTCAGGACCAGGTGGAAAGAGGTGCTGGAAGCGGGAGACCCTTATTACAATATCAACTTTTCACTTGACAGAAGTGACTTTGCTTTGAAAATAGAATGGTAGTGTGATATACTTAAAAAGAATAATTTTCAGGAGGAGCCAATATGAGTTACAGAGAGCAGTATGATTTTTGGTTAAATGATTCTTATTTCGATGAAGCAACCAAGGAAGAACTTCGCAATATTGCAGCAGATGAGAAAGAAATAGAAGATCGTTTTTATAAGGAATTGGAATTTGGAACCGGTGGTCTTCGCGGTGTTATCGGTGCAGGCACCAACCGTATGAATATTTACACGGTAAGAAAAGCTACCCAGGGGCTTGCAAATTATATTATCAGGCAGGGCGGCAAAGACAGAGGGGTAGCAATTGCATACGATTCCAGAAGAATGTCACCGGAATTTGCAGATGAAGCAGCACTTTGTCTCGCAGCAAATGGTATTAAGGCTTACGTGTTTGATGCACTTCGTCCCACACCTGAGCTTTCTTTTGCACTTCGCACATTACATTGTATTTCCGGTATTGTGATCACAGCAAGCCATAATCCTCCGGAATATA
>CAYWHY010000042.1:0-12732 GCA_964458255.1 uncultured Lachnospiraceae bacterium
TCATCTGAGCCTTTTTTCTTTGCCCAGTTTTTTCATAGGTCATTTGACACTATCATCGGCAATATGCCATGTTGTTATAGGGATATTATAACATATTTCCTTGCTATCAGGTATAATTTGGTATAAAATAAATGCAGTATTTTTACTTTAATTCAATCTGCAAAAGCAGCTTACGGAAAGGGAAAAGGTACATGGATTTACAGGAACTTCGCAAACAGCTTGATGAAATTGATTCAAACATTGTTGAACTCTATGAAAAACGTATGGAGGTTTCCAAAAATGTTGCCAAATATAAAATTGAAACCGGGAAAAAGGTCCTTGATAAGGCAAGAGAAGAGGAAAAAATCCGTAAAGTAAAATCACTTACCCATAATGAATTTAACAGCCATGGTATCGGAGAACTGTTTGAACAGATTATGGCCATGAGCCGGAAACTTCAATATCAGATGGTTGCCGATAGCGGTGGATATAATAAACTGCCTTTTATTCGCGTGAATTCTTTGGAAACGGAAAAGGCAAGAGTGGTTTTTCAGGGAGCAGAAGGCGCGTATTCCCAAGCGGCCATGTTAAAGTATTTCGGAAATGAGGTAAACAGTTTTCATGTGGACACCTTTCGGGATGCTATGGTTGCCATTGATGAGGGACGTGCGGACTTTGCGGTGCTTCCCATCGAGAATTCCACGGCAGGAATTGTCAGCGAAATTTATGATCTTCTGGTTGAGTTTGAAAATTATATCGTTGGGGAGCAGATAATCAGAATTGAACATTGTCTCATGGCTGTGCCGGGAACAAAGATTGAGGATATCAGGACTGTTTATTCCCATCCGCAGTCCCTTATGCAGTCGGCGAGATATTTAAATGAGCATCCGTGGCAGCAGATTAGTATGCAGAATAATGCTTTTGCGGCAAAAAAAGTGGCAGATGAGCAGAATCAGACGCAGGCAGCCATTGCCAGTGAATATGCGGCAGAGCTTTACGGACTTGAGGTTCTTGAAAAAGGGATCAACCATTCAAACAGTAATGCAACCCGTTTTATTATTGTAACCAATCAGAAAGTTTTCCGCGAAGATGCAAAGAAGGTCAGTATTTGCTTTGAGGTGGCACATGAAAGCGGTTCTCTGTATCATATGCTTTCTCATTTTATTTACAATAATCTTAATATGAATAAAATTGAAAGCAGACCGATTGAGGACAGAAACTGGGAATATCGTTTCTTTATTGATTTTGAAGGAAATCTTTCCGAAAGTTCCGTAAAGAATGCACTAAGAGGTCTTAGAGAAGAGGCCAGAAACATGAAAATTTTGGGAAATTATTAAAAAGGAAAACAGACAGATGAAAGAACAGGAACTAATTGTATATAAAGATTTTACACAGGAAGAAGGACAGGTTTTGTATGATATGGCCTGGCTTATGGAACACTATGCGGATGAGTACTATAATAAAGAAGATATGTCGGGACTTTTACATGACTGTATTCATCATTTGCTTGAAATGGCTGGAAATCATGGGTTTTACGGAAATTTATGGCACTGTTACCTGACGAATCTTCTGGTAAATAACGAAAACAGCTACAGTCGTGCCTGTGAAATCCGCGGTGAAGTGGGGGGAACCATTAACCAGGCGGTTCTTCATGATATTGTGATTTTTAAAGAGTTTTATGATTATGATTTTTCAGATATGATAAAAACATTAGGGGCAGACTGTTTTACAATGATTACCGATTATGAAAGCTGTGACGGCGAGAGTAAGGTGTATAACAGTCGTATCAGGGAAAGAATCTGTTCTCTGGCGGTCAAATTTACAAAGAATCACACGCCGGAGGAAATGAAAGCAACCTTAACAGAATTTTATAAGGAATATGGTGTGGGAAAATTCGGTTTACATAAAGCATTCCGTGTGGTTCGTGACGAGAACGGTGTTCAAATTGTACCGATTCAGAGAATTGCCCATGTACATTTGGATGATCTGGTAGGGTATGAAATTCCCAAGCAGAAGCTGATAGATAATACAGAGGCTTTTGTAGAAGGGAGAAGAGCCAATAACTGCCTGCTTTTCGGTGATGCCGGAACGGGGAAATCGTCCAGCATCAAGGGAATTGCCAATGAGTATTATGACAAGGGACTACGTATTATAGAAGTATATAAACATCAGTTCCAGGATTTGAATGATGTCATTACGCAGATTAAAAACAGGAATTATAAGTTTATTATCTATATGGACGATTTAAGCTTCGAGGATTTTGAGATTGAATATAAATATCTGAAAGCAGTGATTGAGGGAGGACTTGAGAAGAAACCGGATAATGTACTGATTTATGCAACCTCTAACAGAAGACATCTGGTAAGAGAAAAGTTTAGTGACAAGGAAGAGAGAAGAGATGATCTTCACTCGTCGGATACGGTACAGGAAAAACTTTCTTTAGTAGCAAGATTCGGCGTCAGTATTTTCTTTGCGGCTCCGGATAAAAAACAGTTTCAGAATATTGTGGAAGTATTGGCACAGCGATATAACGTAACGTTGCCAAAGGAAGAGCTTTTGCTGGAAGCAAACAAGTGGGAACTTGCTCACGGAGGACTCTCCGGAAGAACGGCACAACAGTTTATTGATTACCTTCTTGGTAAAAAACAGGGGGAAATATGGCAGTAAAAACATTTGCGGCAATAGATGTGGGATCTTATGAGCTTTCCATGAAAATATTTGAGGTTTCCAAGAATTATGGCATGAAGGAAATAGATCATATTCGTCACGGAATTGATATGGGAACGGAGAGTTACATTACCGGGAAATTAAGTTATGACCGTGTAGAAGAACTTTGTCGTACTTTGCGTGAGTATGCGGATATTATGAAAACTTATCAGGTGTCGGATTATGTGGCATATGGAACAAGCGCAATCAGAGAAACGGAAAATACCGCAATTCTGCTTGATCAGATTCATCAAAGAACCGGAATTCATATCGGCGTGCTCAGTAACTCTGAACAGCGTTTTTTGGATTATAAATCCATTGCATCTCTGGGAGAAGGTTTTAACAAAATTATAGAGAATGCAACTGCTATTGTAGATATCGGTGGTGGTAGTATCCAGGTGTCATTGTTTGATAAAGACACACTTGTTTCTACACAGAATATGAAGCTTGGAGTGCTGCGGCTTAGAGAGAGACTGACACATTTGGATGCGAGCTTCGCTCAGTACGAGAATCTTTTAAATGAATTGGTGGATTCACAGATATCGGTTTATCAGAAACTGTATCTGAAGGATAAAGAAATTAAGAATATTATTGTTGTGGATGATTATATTTCTGCACTGGTGCGCAAGAAGAGCATTAATCATGGCAAGAGTGGTTATGCAGGAAAAGAATTGTTTGAATATTTTTTAAACGCATATAGTATAAAGAGCTTTTCAGAACTCGCAAAAACATGGGATATGCCGGAAGAAAATATGCCGATTCTTTATATTTCGTTAGTTATGGTAAAACGTATCATGGAGACCATGGGAGCTGAGTTAATATGGGCACCGGGGGTTACGCTTTGTGACGGTATTGCATATGAGTATGCGGAAAAGAATAAAATGATAGCATCCGCACATGACTTTGAGAAGGATATTATTGCCTGTGCACAGAATATCAGCAAACGCTACCGTGGAAGCAGGAGACGAAGTGAAACGTTAGAACACATTGCACTTACCATTTTTGACAGTATGAAAAAAGTACATGGATTGGGAAAAAGAGAAAAATTGTTATTGCAGCTTTCCACAATCCTTCATGATTGCGGTAAGTTTGTCAGTATGTCAAATTTGGCGGAATGTTCTTACAGCATTATTATGGCAACCGAGATTATCGGACTTTCTCATGCGGAAAGAGAAATTGTTGCAAATGTTGTAAAATATAATCATTTGGATTTTGCTTATTATGAAGAGATGAGCAGATACAGTATGATTGACAGAGAATCTTACTTAAAGATTGCCAAATTGACAGCTATTTTGCGAATCGCAAACGGGCTTGACAGAAGCCATAAACAGAAGTTTAGAAACGTAAAAGCATCATTAAAGGAGAATCAGTTGGTAATAACAGTTGATACAAATGAGGATATTACTCTGGAGAAGGGTCTGTTTGGTGCAAGAGCAGCTTTTTTTGAAGAAGTATACAGTGTCAGGCCTGTGATCAGACAGAAGAGGACGATTTAATATGGGGATGCACATTTTTGTGTACATGGAGGTATAAAATGAGTAAAGCAAAATACGCGGATGCAAGTTTTTATAGCAACAGGGAACTTAGCTGGATACTTTTTAACAAGCGAGTGTTAAGTGAGGCAAAGGATAAGCAGAATCCGTTGTTTGAGAGACTTAAATTTTTGAGTATTACGGCGTCTAATCTGGATGAATTCTTTATGGTAAGAGTGGCATCTTTAAAGGATATGGTAAATGCCGGATATGAGAAGCCTGATATTGCGGGCATGACGCCCATGGAACAGCTTAAGGAATTGAATGTGGCAACGCATAAGCTGGTGGAGCAGCAGTATACGGTTTACAATCGTTCTTTGTTGCCGCTTTTGCTGCAAAATGGACTTCGTGTCATTGTGAATCATGAAGATTTAACTGAGGCAGAAGCGGTATTTGTAGACAAATTTTTTGCAGAAAATGTGTATCCTGTTTTAACACCTATGGCGGTAGACTCGTCCAGACCGTTTCCTTTGATTCGCAATAAGTCTTTAAATATCGGCGCTCTTGTGACAAAGAAAAATGGTGACAACGATTTAGAATTTGCTACAGTACAAGTGCCCAGTGTGCTTCCGAGAATTGTGCAGATTCCTACAGAAAATGTAAAAGAGAAAACAGTTATTTTATTAGAAGAAGTTATTGAGAGAAATATTCATAAATTATTTTTGAATTATGATATTGTCTGTGCGTATCCTTTCCGTATTATGAGAAATGCAGATTTTTCCATTGAGGAAGATGAAGCAGAGGATTTACTGAAGGAAATTGAAAAGCAGCTAAAGAAGAGACAGTGGGGACAGGCGATTCGTCTGGAAGTAGAGAGTAGAATTGATAAACGTCTGCTGGCCATTATTAAGAAAGAACTTTCGATAGTGGACGAAGATATTTACAGAATTGATGGTCCTTTGGATTTAACCTTTCTTATGAAAATGTATGGACTCTCCGGTTTTGATCACTTGAAAGAAAAGGGCTATGCAGCACCTCAGCCGGTACCGGCGTTCCCGGCAGACTGTGATATTTTTGAACAAATCAGAAAAAATGATGTTCTTTTGCATCATCCTTATGAATCATTTACACCGGTCGTTGATTTTATCAGACAGGCAGCAAGGGATGAAAATGTTCTGGCCATAAAGCAGACGCTTTATCGTGTCAGTGGTAATTCACCAATTATTGCGGCACTTGCACAGGCGGCTGAGAATGGAAAGCAGGTTTCCGTTCTGGTAGAGCTGAAGGCAAGATTCGACGAAGAAAATAATATTGTATGGGCAAGAAAACTGGAAAAAGCAGGTTGTCACGTTATTTATGGACTGGTAGGTTTAAAAACTCACAGTAAAATTACATTGGTAGTGAGAAGAGAAGAGGACGGTATCAGACGTTATGTGCATCTTGGTACCGGAAATTATAATGATGCCACGGCAAAGACGTATACGGATATAGGTCTTTTTACCTGTTCGACGTCTGTCGGAGAAGATGCAACAGCCGTATTTAATATGCTTTCCGGTTATTCTGAGCCTTTGTCATGGAATAAATTGTCTTTGGCACCATTGTGGCTTAAGGACAGATTCTTATATCTGATTAACAGAGAAAAAGAAAATGCCATGGCGGGCAGAGGCGGACATATTATAGCAAAGATTAACAGTCTTTGTGATAAAGATGTAATAGAAGCCCTTTATGAGGCAGCAGCGGAAGGGGTTAAAATAGAATTGATTGTCCGTGGTATCTGTTGCCTTAAGACAGGACTTCCGGGCATTGGAAATAATATTACTGTACGCTCTATCGTAGGAAACTATTTAGAGCACAGCAGAATCTTTTATTTTGCAAACGACGGCAAACCGGAGTACTACTGTGCGAGTGCAGACTGGATGCCAAGAAACTTAGAACGTCGAGTGGAGATTATGTTTCCGGTAGAAAAGCCGGAGCTGCAGGAAAAGCTTATGCATATTTTATCCACGCAGCTTAAGGATACGGTTAAGGCACATGTTTTGAAGCCTGACGGCAGTTATGAAAAAGTGGATAGGAGAGGAAAGGGAATTGTGATTGCCCAAAAAGTATTTGGTGAGGAAGCAGTGAGGGCGGCAAAGGAAAACGGCGAAGAGGTCAATCACAGAGTATTTATTCCCAAAACACATCATGAACAGGATGAATAAAAAAATTATTTTGGCAAGTGCTTCTCCGAGAAGAAAAGAACTGCTTACCCAAATGGGACTTGATTTTGAGATAAAGGTGAGTGGTGTCGAAGAAGTGACGGAAAGAAATGAACCGGCAGAAATGGTAAAGGAACTTTCGGCACTAAAAGCAGTGGATATATTTGAGAGACTGACGGAAAAGGAAAAAGCGGAAGCCTTAGTGATTGGTGCAGATACGGTGGTTGCCCTTGATGAATGTATCATGGGAAAACCGGTGACAGAAGAAAATGCGATACAGATGCTTACAGCTCTGCAGGGAAGAGAACATCAGGTTTATACGGGGGTCACTCTCGTTTATAAGGCAGAGGGAAAGAATAATATCAAAGTGAAATCCTTTTATGAAAAGACAGATGTTTTCATGTATCCGATTACGGAGAAAGAAATCAAAAATTATGTAGCTACCGGTGAGCCTATGGATAAAGCAGGCGCCTATGCCATCCAGGGAGGATGTGCTATTCATATCAAAGGTATAAACGGTGATTACAGTAATGTGGTAGGGCTGCCTGTAGGCAGACTTTACCAGGAAATGAAAAAAATACCTTTCCTGTGTGGAAAGTAATAAGGAATGAGTGACAATGATTCGTTTAGTAGCATCCGATATTGATGGTACCTTAATAAAGGATTCCACACCGGATATGTACCCGGAAATGATACAGGCTATCCGGGATTTAAAGGAAAAGGGAATTTTATTTTGCGCGGCAAGTGGCAGACAGTATGCGAGCGTGAGAAGAGTTTTTCATGAAGTGGCAGATGATATTGCATATATTGTGGAAAACGGGGCTCAAATCAGATATCAGGGAAAAGATATTTCGGTAACACCCATGAAAAGGGAATATGTAGAAGAAATTCTTGCCATGTTACGTCCGTATTATGGAACATGTGAGACTGTTATATCAACGGCGAAAGGAAGTCTTGTGGAGAGTAGGAATCAGGATTTTATCGATTTACTTACCTATGGCTATCGCAATTCGTTCCGTAAAGTGGAAGATGTGCTTGCAGAGGAGGAGGAAATTATTAAAATTGCTATTTATCGCAAGGGCAGTATCCGTTCGCTTGGAGAAGAAAAGTTTATTCCGGCATGGAAGGACAGAGTAAAGGCATGTATGGCAGGCGATGAGTGGGTAGATTTTATGGATGCGTCCGTGGACAAAGGGAATGCACTTAGGTTTTTACAGAATTATTTACACATAGCAAAAGAAGAGACCATGGCTTTTGGAGATAACAATAATGATATCGGTATGATGCTTGCAGCAGGAGAAAGTTATGCGGTGGAAAATGCCGTAAAAGAGGTTAAGGAAGCAGCTGGAAAGATTTGCCCGGGATATATGGACAAGGGCGTTTATAAAATTATAAAAAATTTGCTATAAGGAGGATGTTGTATGCATGAATTTGACGATGCTGTACTACGGTGCTTTTTAGACAAGCAGGGACAGTTGTTTCCGGAAGGGGATGTTGTTGCAAACTTGGAGGAGGCAGAAAATTTCCTTGAAGAGTGCTTCGCGGTAGTTGTTAATTCTGTAGAAGAGGTATGGGAGTATTTTGAAGAAGAAGGAATTGACGTGGACGGTGCAGAAGGTAAAGAAATTCTTGAAGCAGATGAGGTGTTTGATATCGGAGACGGCAGATATTTAATTGTGGAAGGATAACAAGGAAAGAGAAAGGTACTGTATGTTAAGTACAGTACCTTTCTCTTTAATAGTGCTTCTTTTTCTCCTGTTTTTCGATGTACATAAGCTTATCAGCCTGCTGAATATAATCGTCCAGACTCTTTATGGAAGAGGAATCAGTGGTGATGCTTCCGATGCTTACGGTAAGTGCACAGGGAAATTGCATTTTCCTGGCATTTGAATCAATTTCCTGACGTATCTGCCGGGTGATATTTTCTAATTGATTATCACGGAGTGCGGGGAAGATGGCAAGAAATTCATCTCCTCCCCAACGTATGGGAATCGACTCTTCCGTGCAGTTGTGAAAAATAGCATTTGAAATAATTTTCAATGCGAAATCACCGTATTCATGTCCGTAGGTATCATTCATGTGCTTCAAACGGTCCATGTCAATGAACAGAATGGTTAAATTTTCTTTTTTAAATTTTTTCTGCATAAACAGAGGAACGGCTTTCTTCTGATAGCCAAGTCTGTTGTAGAGTCCGGTCATGGAATCTCTTATATACAATCGTGACAACATTTCGTTTGCCTGCTGCAGTTGGTCTTTTTTGTACAAATTTTCCATGGCTGAGCTTAAAGTGTCGAGAACCTTTATTAAGTAGCGGTTTTCAATTAAGTGAACCCCATTTTTTACTACGAAGTATCCTACTGTATACATTCCGAAATGAAGTGGCAGAAAAGCATAATTTTCACCGGATGCTGCTGACTCAAAGACCGGAAAGAGACTGTTGATTTCTATTGATAAATTATCTCTGATTTTACCGTCTTCATAAGCAAAAACCATATTCATATTAACCGGATAGCCTTCAATACGGAATTGTTCCTTTTCGGATATAAATTGCTCTTTTTCCTGCGTACCTGTCAGCTCATTCATGTGATTATCTAAAATCAGATATAATGAAATATCTTTGATAACGGAAATCCGTTCTACCATCAGGCGACACAATTCAATGACGGAAGTGGCATGAGAAATGTCATAATTAAGAGCCTTCATTTGCTCACTGTATTCCGTGTCAAATACATCATAATGAATCTGTTGCATCACATAGGAATGTAATGCTTCGTCCTGAATGGCTTCACAGCCGCAGCTGCAGCCAAAAACATTACGTGTTTTGGTGTAATTGATACGCGGCACATTTTCACCGTTCCAAATACGGAACATTAAATCGGCACAGTGATATCCAATCTCGCGGCTTAACTGGTCAACAGTTGTTAAGCGGGGAGAGTAAATGGCAGCTTTATCAAAGTTATCAAATCCGGTAATCCTAAAATCTTCAGGAATCTTGTAACCCTTCGCCCGTGCTGCTTCACAGACACCTATGGCAATACTGTCGTTGGCACACAAAATGGCATCGGGAAGCTTATCGTGATGCCTTGCCAGTAAAGTTTCAAAACCATGGATACCGCATTGATATTCATAATTTTCATAATAGATGTCACTTTCATCATAAACAATTTGATGATCATCCATATAATCCAATATGGATTTGGTACGAAGCTGGTTTTCGTAATTGCCTTTTGACCCCATGATAAGCCAGTATTTTTGACAATGATGCTCCTCGTACAGGTGTGCAATCATGTTTTTCATGGCAGCATAATTGTCAATTCCCACAAAATAAAAACCATCGATATTGTTTGCAATGGAAATGGCAGGTTTGCCGGATTTCTTTATTTGCTCAATTAGGCAGTCGGCAGCACGGACTCCACAGGCTAACCGGTCATCCATGTTAATATTATTTAAATCCACAATGATTCCATCAAAATCGGAAAGGTTTGGAAGATGATATATATTGTATTCTCCGATGTTGTAATCATCATCAAGACCGGATACACCGGCACTTCTGAAAACATATAAATTTACATCTTCGCCGGATTCTTTTATTTTTCTGTAAATACCGACATCTCGTGCAACGGTAAAGGGACGAATTTCATCATCCATTATGAGAGCAAGCTTCTTCATTGATATCCTCCGAATGGGTAAAACCATTAAAATGTGTGAATAATCTTCTGTTACTATAGTACCATAACAAGCTTTTTTATACAATAGCATAGTAAATTTTTTTTGTAAAGAGAAATGTACTATATTTAGTTGATTATATTTGACACCTTTCTATATATAGCAGTATAATATATTTATTACATGCTCCTTTTATGATAAATATATTTCAATCACAGAAGAATGAAGGGCTTGCCTATGAAAAAGAAACAATATCCTACCATTGCTGTATTGATAGGGGACAATTATACAGAATATACAAATGAACTGATAAAAGGATTTTATACTTGTGCACAAAGAGAAAATGTAAATCTTATTTTTTTGTTGCGTTCAAGTATTCCGAGTGAAACGAATGCAGTATTGTCAGATATGACAGGGGAAGATTTTCAGGTACATTTTTCGAGTATTTATGATTACACTTCACTTGTTAAGCCGGATGCATTTATCGTGATATATGGTTCGTTAAGTATTTTTCCGGACACACCGGCAAAGGAAGCACTGTGTAAACAATTTGGTAATATTCCATGGCTATTGTTAAAAGATGTTTCGGATGATGCAAAGATTCCATGTCTGGTTGCGGAAAATTATAAAGGAATGATAGCGTGTGTTGAACATTTGGTGGAGGTGCACGGATACAAAAAAATAGCTTTTTTGGGAGGCCCTGTGACAAATTATGATTCTAACGAACGCATGCGTGCTTATAAGGATGTTATGCGGAAGCATGGACTGCCGGTTACGGAAACGATGATTGCACATGGAGATTATTCTGAATTTGTAATTGAACAGGTGGAAAGCTTGCTTGATTCTAATCCCGGACTGGAGGCAATTGTGTTTGCCAATGATAACATGGCAAAGGCGGGATATCGTGTTTGTGAGATGCGTGGACTTGTAGTGGGACGTGATTTGGCGATTACAGGTTATGATGACGTGAATTTTGCAAAAACACTTCATCCGCCGCTGACCAGTGTTATGCATAACAGTTATCAGTTCAGTTATCAGGCCATACACAATGCAATACAGTTGGCAAAAGGAGAACGGCCTTCCTATACTGAATTGCCGGCGGTATTTCATGCAAGAACTTCCTGTGGTTGCAAATCCGTTTTCAAGTATTCCGCAGTTTCCGATATTTCGAAGCAGGCGGCTGAGGCATATGTGAGTACCCATGTGGATCAGATAGCTGAAAATTTTTTTTCAGAGATGCCTTATCAGAAAGAAAAGATAGAATATAAAAATTTACTGTTGCAGTTTTTGAACGGAATTTTAGAGAATATTTATAGCGGAAATATTGATGACGATAATTTTAACTGTGTATTTCCGTATTTGAAAAAGCTATGCGAACATCCGCATGTTTCGTCGGCAGATATGATGGACCATGTAGTTGTGCTTTTGAGAAAAATGGCATCGCGTGTGCCGAACGAAGAAAATCGGTTTTATATACAAAGAGCAGTGGCTTTCATACAGCAGTATGTACATTCGACCGAAATGCTTAATTTGCAGACGGGTGCACAGCTTGAACAGCACCAGAAATGGTTTGTCAGCTCGTTCACGCAGGATTTGATGATCCCCTATATAAATTTGGAAGATAGTCTTAAACGTATTATGAACCGTTTGCGTCTGGCACATGTTAAAAGCTGTTATTTTTTCCTGCTTTCAGAACCGGCGGACTGCGAATTGTCTTTTCGTTTACATGAGCCGCTTAATATGTATTTGACAGCATACTGGGACGGTAATGAAATGGTAGTCATACAGGAAGCTGATAGAGTACATATTACAGGCAGGCATAGTGTGACGGATGTTTTACCGCAGGATAAAGCACGGGTCTTAACAACATATGTGTTATTTTCCCAAAAGACACATTACGGATTTATGTTATGTGAAAATTTGCCGGAGGATATTCTTTTTGTACTTGCCTGCAGCCTGCAGATCGGTTCCTTTTTGCGTTTTTACCATTTAAATGCAAAAGAACGTAAGGTTAGAAAAGAACTTGAAGAATCGTTGGCACTGATTAAAGAGCAGAACAGCATATTAAACTTTGTATCGGAATATGATGAGCTGACAAAACTTTTAAACAGAAGAGGGTTTATGGAGAAAACCCTGAAAGAAATGAATGCAAATGATGGCCAAACGGCTTATATGATATCTGCAGATCTGGACCATTTGAAGGAAGTAAATGATTCTTTCGGACATAACGCAGGTGATTTTGCCCTTCAGACGGCGGGAGAATACTTGCATAACAGCTTGCCGGAAAATGCGGTTGTCGGGCGAATCGGCGGAGATGAATTTGCGGCATTTGTTGTTTCTGAGAAAGAGGATTTTATTCTATATGCAAAGAAAGCTTTGAAGGAATACAGTGAAAGATTTAACCGTAACAGCGATAAGCCTTACTATATTGAAATGTCCATGGGGATATACAAATGCAGTATTAATAAATCCCTTTCCATTACGGCATTGCTGGATAAATCCGATGCCCTGCTGTACGAAGAAAAGGTTCATAGAAGAAGCACGATTAAGAAATCATAGAAAAAAGACGGCTCGTTTAGTGGGCTGTCTTTTTGTTTCAAAATAAAAAGTATTGAAATTATTTGATTTCAATACTTTTTCAGGGTTGGGCTGTTAAAAACAGTCGCAGCTCGTAGGGGAATCGAACCCCTGTTTCCGCCGTGAGAGGGCGG
>CAYWHY010000043.1:0-12154 GCA_964458255.1 uncultured Lachnospiraceae bacterium
ACGCTGGTTGTAGGAGTTTTTCTCTTTATCAACTGTCAAACTCGGGATTATAACATACATTTTTATCAGGAATTATAAAAGAAAAAATTATTGTATAAAAAATTTATAAAAAAGTGTTGACATTCGAATATTATTTGTTATACTGATATTAGTAATAGTTACTGATTTTAAAAATTGAAAGGAATAAATGATGAACCTCAAGCACAGTAAACAACGGGATTCCATCATGGAATTTCTAAGAGAACGGAAGGATCATCCTACGGCAGACACTGTATATATGAATGTCCGCCGGACTCTTCCCAACATCAGCCTCGGTACTGTTTATCGAAATCTTACATTACTTGCAGATATCGGAGAAATTGCCAGAATACGTGTAGGTGATGGTGTAGACCATTTTGACGCAGATACCTCCCCTCATTATCATTTCATATGTAATGAGTGTAACAGCGTCATTGACTTAGACATGGACAATCTGGATTATATCAATGAGTCGGCAAATAAGCATTTCGATGGCTTGATAGAAGGTCATTTCACTTACTTTTATGGTAAATGCGGTAGCTGTTCTACCAAATCGTAAACACAATTAGATTATAAAACAAATTTTAAAAAGAAAAGGAGATTAAGATTATGAAGTATGTATGTCAGGTATGTGGTTATGTTCATGAAGGAGATTCTGCACCGGAGAAGTGCCCTATTTGTGGTGTTCCCGCAGAAAAGTTTACTGCTCAGGCAGGTGAAAAGACATGGGCTGCAGAGCATGTTGTAGGTGTTGCTAAGGGCGCACCCGAAGATATTATTATGGACCTTAGAGCAAACTTCGAAGGCGAATGCTCAGAAGTTGGTATGTATCTTGCAATGGCAAGAGTTGCTCACAGAGAAGGTTATCCTGAAATCGGTTTATACTGGGAAAAGGCTGCTTGGGAAGAAGCTGAGCATGCTGCAAAATTCGCTGAATTATTAGGTGAAGTGGTAACAGATTCTACCAAGAAAAACCTTGAGATGAGAGTTGACGCTGAAAACGGTGCAACTGCAGGTAAGTTCGACCTTGCTAAGAGAGCAAAAGCATTAAATCTTGACGCTATCCATGATACCGTGCATGAAATGGCTAGAGATGAAGCCAGACATGGAAAAGCATTTGAAGGACTTCTTCAGAGATACTTTGGTTAAGCTATAAGCCATGCAAAATGTGATAATAACGCTCCGCGAGTTTACTCGTGGGAGCGTTTATTATTACATTTTTATACGGCACCAGCCGTCCAACGGGAAATACAAAGTATTTCGAGTCTGGCATGGCTTACACTTTTATTGGGCGACAGCCCTTCCACAAAACATGGAAAGTGAAATATTTTTAACTTTTCATGTTGACATCCCAAAAGTGAAGTGCTGTGTATGATTATAATTGCATGGATGGGCGCATTGGAAATAGTTACAGGACGAATTATGGGATATATACCGGTGCGTTCCATTATTGCATTAGCAGTAATCAGAACCATTGTTGCAACAGGGAATTTCTGCACTTATTCAAACCTGCAAGGAATTAGGAATTTCGAAAGATGTCATTTTAGATAAAGTAAAACAAAAATTTGAGTTAACAGATGAGGAAGCCAAACAGTATCTTTCTGAATATTTTAAAAATTACTCAATCAAAAATCTCTGTATTGCAAACTAAAAAATACCCATATTTATCCGCCTGATACCGCAAAGTTTCCTGCACTCTCTCAACAAGTGCACTGTCATACGGAAAATCCCACTTCTCCACTTCCGCTATCATATCCTTTTTGGTAAGTGAAAACTTAAGATGGTTTCCGTACAGTTCATTGGCGGCATCTAACTGCTCGTCAAAATCTCTTGAAAAAGGCTTGGCAATAATAGATTGTCTGCATGTTTCCCGGGACTTAACCACCGGGAAGTCTGCTTTTGTATCAGAGAAAAGGGAAAGCCCCATATCAAAAAACTGACAATAACGATAGCTCTTTTCATCTAAATCATAAATTACCGCAATATTATTGGTGTGGCGGTCTTCGTTTAAAAAAAAAGCATCTATCTCAAGCAGCTTTGCAAGGTAGGTACCAAAATCTGTAAGTCCCGTATAATTGATGACATGGTCTACTGTATACTCAATTCGCTTTTTTGTCTCGGAAATATAGGCGAGCTCTTTTGCCAGACTCATGCCTGTATGCTGTCGAAACAGTTTTTCTAAGGTAATGAGCTCCTCTCTTTGTCCCAGAAAGTTTTTGCTTAGGCAGCCCGAAATACGGGTATCCCTGTACTGAATCCAAACCGGCTCATACAACACAATATTATCTATATTGGAGGAAAGCAGTATGTGGGACACCACCGTTTCCGCCATACCTTCACAGCCCATTTGGTCTGCCTTATACCACCACTCCCCGTCTGTCCACTTTAACCGGTTTCCTTTGGAAGAATGACCTGTTTGACTGATTAAATTTTCATCGGTAAAAATAATCTGCTTCATCCCATTGCTCCTTCATTCGGACGATAATAACATAAATGAATCCACTGCTTATCCTCTGCCATGCGCCCCTTAGTCTTTTCAATAATTGCCAGTGGGTCATAACTGTCAAGTCCCAAATCCCGCAATATTTGCTTTAAAAAATCTCTTCCCTTCGGAAAGCAACGGCTTTCCAAAAAATATTCAAAATCCTCCCATGTCGGTTTTGCCTTTACGCCAAAAGCCTGATGTATCACTTCATCCGTACAATTTAAGACAGCTATTTGCTTCTTGCTGAAATTTACCAGAATTACTGTACAAAGCTCATCTTCGCACATATATTCCATGCGAAGGGAATACTCTTCCAACCGGTATCTCTCTGAAAATTCGTGGTTAAGTATGGCCCACTTTTTATAAGTCCGGTAAATCTGCTCCATTGTTTCCTTTTGTCCGAAATGATTCATATAAGCGGACATGGTCTGTCTGGATACCCCGTATACCTGCGCCAGTTTACTGATACTTTCGCCGGACTCATGGCTCTTTAATGCTTTCTTTATCTGTTCATCGCTTAAACCGGGTTTCCTGCCCGCGTTCCTGCTATTCCGACCTGCCATACTTTTCACCACCTTTTCTTTTATTATTATATCTCACAAGTAATATGTCAATAAATTAATTTCTTTACATTTCTTCTGATAAAAAGGCAACGCATTTTACAATACGCTGCCCTAAAACATCAATATTGTTCCTTAAATAACATAATTATCCGGCTGTCCGCCTCTCATTAAATCCGCTATCGAAACACTGTCAAAATAATTGTTAATCAAATCATTAAATTCCCTCCACATAGGCAATGTTCTGCACTCGGAAGTATACTCACATGGCTTTGCTCCGCATTCCAGACAGGCTACCGGTGCAAGAGTCCCTTCTATCAGGCGTAGGATATCCCCTACTTTGTAATCTGCCGGTTCCCGATTCAGACGGTATCCGCCACCTTTGCCATGCAATGCCTCTATAAAATTATTTTTTGACAAAACCGTCATAATACTTTCTAAGTATTTTTGCGAAATGTTTTGACGGTTTGCTACCTCCTTTAACGGAATGTATGATGTCTTCTGCTGCTCCGCAAGATCTATCATTACTCTTAATGCATAACGTCCTTTTGTGGAAATCATCACAATCATTCAACCTTTCTTTTATTCTTCAAATAATGGTGTCGAAAGATATCGGTCACCCGAATCCGGGAAAATCACAACAATGTTTTTATCGACATTTTCCTCTTTTTTTGCAAGTTCAATTGCTGCATGAAGTGCTGCTCCGGAAGATATTCCTACCAGTACACCTTCCTTTTTTCCAATCAGCCTTCCCTTTTCAAAAGCATCTTCATTTTCCACCGTTATGATTTCATCATAAACATCCGTATCCAGTATTTCAGGCACGAATCCCGCACCAATACCCTGAATTTTGTGTGCACCTGCTACACCTTTAGACAGAACCGGGGATGATGCAGGCTCCACGGCAACCACTTTTATACCTGGATTTTTAGATTTCAGATATTTACCGGTTCCTGTTATGGTTCCGCCTGTTCCGACACCAGCCACTAAAATATCTACTTTCCCATCCGTATCTTCATATATCTCAGGGCCTGTAGTTGCAAAATGTACCTTGGGATTCTCAGTATTTACAAACTGTCCCGCAACAAAACTATCCGGTATCTCTTTTGCAATCTCATCCGCTTTCTCAATAGCACCTTTCATTCCCTTTGCACCATCTGACAATACCAGTTCTGCTCCATATGCCTTAATCAGCTTACGACGCTCTATGGACATCGTTTCCGGCATAACAATAATAATGCGGTACCCCTTAGCTGTTGCAACAGATGCAAGACCGATTCCCGTATTTCCCGACGTCGGCTCTATAATCACTGAATTTGGTTTTAATTTCCCGCTTCTTTCTGCCTCTTCAATCATTGCATTAGCCACTCTGTCCTTTACGGAACCTGCCGGATTCAGGTATTCCAGCTTCGCAAATATCTTTGCTCTAAGATGAAATTCCTTTTCAATATGTGCCAGCTCCAAAATCGGAGTCTTTCCAATTAACTGATCTGCTGATGTATATATGTTAGCCATAATAATTCCTCCAAAATAAATAAATCTTCCAACTTGTTCTTATTAATTATACCGCTGCAAAACCACGCTGTAAATCCTCAATAATATCATCAATATGCTCTGTACCAATGGATAACCTGATGGTATTTTGCCTAATTCCCTGCTCTGACAGTTCTGTTTCACTTAATTGTGAATGTGTTGTGGTAGCCGGGTGAATGACAAGGCTTTTTACATCCGCTACATTCGCAAGCAGGGAAAATATTTCCAGATTATCAATAAACGCATGTGCCTGCTTCTGTCCACCCTTGATTTCAAATGTAAAAATAGTAGCACCTCCATAGGGGAAGTATTTCTTGTACAACTCGTGATCCGGATGTTCCTTCAATGAAGGATGATTTACATGTTCTACCTGTGGATGGCTTGCCAGAAATTCCACAACCTTTTTCGTGTTTTCTACATGACGTTCCAATCGGAGTGATAATGTTTCTACTCCCTGCAATAATAAAAATGCATTAAACGGTGACAAAGTCGCACCCGTATCACGAAGCAGGATAGCTCTGATATACGTTACAAAAGCTTCTTCGCCTGCTGCCTCCACAAAAGACACGCCATGGTAACTGGGATTAGGAGCTGCAATAGCAGGATATTTTCCGCTTGCCTTCCAATCAAACTTGCCGGAATCAACAATAATTCCTCCAAGAGTTGTTCCGTGTCCTCCAATAAATTTAGTCGCCGAATGCACCACAATATCTGCTCCGTGCTCAATAGGACGGATAAGATACGGTGTTCCGAAAGTATTGTCAATCACAAGAGGCAGTCCGTGTTTATGTGCAATGTCTGCAATTGCATCAATATCCGGAATATCGGCATTGGGATTCCCCAGTGTTTCTAAATAAACCGCCTTTGTATTCGGCTGAATTGCCTTTTCTACTTCCTCTAAATCATGTGCATTTACAAAGGTAGTGGAAATGCCGTAAAGCGGAAGCGTATGTGCAAGCAGATTATAACTTCCGCCGTAAATGGTTTTTTGTGCAACGATATGATCACCGTTCTGTGCAAGAGCCTGAATGGCATATGTAATCGCCGCTGCACCTGATGCCAGTGCCAAGGCTGCAACACCGCCCTCCAGTGCCGCAATTCTCTTTTCCAATACTTCCTGTGTGGAATTTGTCAGTCTTCCGTAAATATTTCCCGGATCCGTAAGTCCAAATCTTGCCGCTGCATGTGCCGAATTGTCAAACACATAAGATGTTGTCTGATAAATGGGTACTGCTCTTGCACCTGTTGCCGCGTCCGGTGTTTCCTGTCCTACATGTAACTGTAATGTTTCAAACTTATACTTCTTTGTACTCATAGTTTTATCTCCTCCTGAAATGCATTTTACCTACTAATCTTGTATGTTGATATGAATATATACCAAATTGCCTACCATGTCAATAGGTAATTTGCATATTCTTACAGTCAGGCATCAAAAAAACCGCTGCTTCCAGATATTCATCTGAAAAACAGCGGTTTCTGTTTTCAATTATTTCTTTTTCCTTATGCCAGTGTATAACTGTTCAAATACTTTTCCTGCTCAGGAGTAAGCACATCAATTTCCTTGCCAAGGAATGCAAGCTTACGTTTTGCAACATCCCTATCTACTTCCCCGGGCACATCAATTAATTTTTCAGTAAGCTCACTGCCATGCTCTACCAGATATTTGGCGGAAAGAGCCTGAATAGCAAAGCTCATATCCATGATTTCTGCAGGATGTCCGTCACCTGCTGCCAGATTAACAAGTCTTCCCTCTGCCAATACAAAAATCCACTGTCCCGTGGGAAGCTTATATCCCATAATGTTCTTTCTCATTTCCTTACTTTCCACAGCAATTTCACGAAGTCTTGCCATATCGATTTCACAATCGAAATGTCCTGCGTTACAAAGAATTGCTCCGTCTTTCATGACTGCGAAATCTTCTTCATCAATTACTTTATCACAGCCTGTTACCGTTACAAAAAAGTCACCCAACTTAGCTGCTTCCTTCATAGGCATAACATCAAATCCGTCCATAACTGCTTCAATTGCCTTAATAGGATCGATTTCCGTAACGATAACTCTTGCACCAAGTCCTTTGGCTCTCATAGCAGTACCTTTACCGCACCAGCCGTAGCCTGCCACCACTACAATCTTGCCGGCTACAATCAGGTTTGTTGTACGATTGATACCGTCCCATACGGACTGACCTGTTCCGTAGCGGTTATCAAACAGATGCTTGCAATCTGCATTATTGACACGAACCATGGGAAATTTCAATTCTCCGGCCTTAGCCATTGCTTCCAGACGGATGATCCCTGTCGTGGTTTCTTCACATCCACCGATAATATTGGGAATTAACTCAGGCATCTGTGTATGAATCATATTTACCAGATCACCTCCGTCATCAATAATGATGTTGGGACCGGCTTCCAGTACATGACGGATGTGCATTTCATATTCTTCCGGTGTACAGTCATACCAGGCATGTACCTCAAGACCGTCTTTTACAAGAGCTGCTGCCACATCATCCTGTGTGGAAAGAGGATTGGAACCTGTTACATACATTTCCGCTCCGCCTGCCTTTAATACTTTACAAAGGTAAGCTGTCTTTGCCTCTAAATGCACGGAAAGAGCCACCTTTTTCCCTGCAAAAGGCTTGGTCTTTAAAAATTCTTCCTCCAAAGTACGGAGTAAATCACAATTTCTCTTTACCCACTCAATTTTTCGCTCGCCGGATTCGGCCAAATTAATGTCTCTGATTTCACTGCTCATTTTCTTTCCTCCATTAATCAGTCTTGTTATTCAGCCGAATTTTTATTATAGTGATGGTCGTCTGTCCTATCATCACTGTAAATTTAATATTCTTTCTTATCAAGTCCCAGACGGACAATAATATCGTTCACTTTTTTATACACTAATTCTTCATCCATGGTCAATATTTTTCTATCTTCCATGGTAATCTTACCGTCGATAATCACGGTCTCCACTTCCGAACCGTTTGCAGAATAAGAAAGTCCGGCAATCAGATTATTTCTGGGTGTGAGAGAAGGTGTTTTTAAATTAAGAATGGCAAGGTCAGCTTTCTTACCGACCTCGATGGATCCAATTTTATCTTCCAAACCAAGTGCTTTGGCTCCGTTAAGAGTCGCAATGCGGAAGCCTTCTTTTGCACTGACACACTGCGGTGTCTTGTTCACACCCTTGTGGATTAATGTCAAAAGACTAAGCTCATGGAACATGTTAAGGCTGTTATTAGATGCCGCTCCATCCGTTCCAAGGCACACGTTGACACCCGCATCAAGCATCTTTGCTATCGGTGCAAAACCGTTTCCAAGTTTCATATTGCTGGCAGGATTCGTTACAACACTGACACCTTTTTCCTTCAAAATAGCAATATCGCTGTCCGAGACCTGTACACAGTGTGCTGCAATGGCAGGCACATCAAAAAGTCCGTTTTTATCAGCCATTTCAATGGGACTACAGCCATATTTTTCCTGAATCTGCTCAATTTCGCTGATACTTTCAGATAAATGTACATGAATTCTCATGTTATTTTTCTTAGCTTCATCTGATACGATACGCATAAATCCGTCATCACAGGTATAAGGCGCATGGGGTCCTAACATAAAGGACAGTCTGTCACAATCCTGTGCCGCATCCCTCTCCTCATAAGCCTGTGCAAGTCGCATCTGTCCGGCTTCATCATTGCCGCTTCCTACCAGACCACGACTGATTACGGCACGCATGCCGGATTCCTTTACTGCTCTTGTCGTCTGATGAATATTCATCTGCATATCATTAAAGCAGGTTGTACCGCTTTTCATCATTTCAATAATGGCAAGACACGCGCCCCAATAAGTATCTTCATCCGTCATCTGCTGTTCAATGGGATCAATGGTTCCGAAAAGCCAGTCCATAAAGGACAAATCATCCGCAACATTACGCATAAACGCCATATAAGAATGAGTATGACAGTTTACAAGACCGGGAATTACCAGCTTGTCCTTTCCGTCAATTACCTTATCCTCTGTAAAACCTTCCGGCTTTACGCCTATGGCTGCAATTTTGTCCCCTTCAATATAAATACCGGTTTCCTTTACCGCGTCCTTTTCTCCGTCAGGCAGGATTGCCAAAATATTTTTTAATACGATACCCATGATCGCCTCCTGTTATTTGTTTACAACATTTCTGTCTTCACCGTTTAAAAAAGCTTCTATATTTTTGCATGTTTCAGACACACATCTGTTTCTTGCCTCAATACTTGCCCATGCCAGATGAGGTGTGATAATCAGCTTGTTACTGTCCATCATTTTGCTTAAAGGATTACTTTCCTTCATAGGTTCCGTGCTTGTAACATCAAGACCTGCTGCCGCAATATATCCTTCCGTAAGCGCTGTATAAAGATCAGCATCATTTACAACCGGCCCCCTTGCCACGTTAACCAGAATGGCTGTTTTTTTCATTTTCTTAAGTGCCTCAAGATTAATCAGATTTCTGCTTAGGTCACTTAACGGACAGTGAAGGGAAAGAATATCAGACTCTGCAAGCAATGTATCAAAATCTACCATATCATAATCCGTACAACTGCTCTTACCTGTTATGGAATGGAAAATCACTCTGCAACCAAAAGCTTTCGCAATTTGTGCAACCTTCCTGCCAATGTTACCCATCCCAATAATTCCCCAGGTTTTACCTGCAAGCTCCGTAAAAGGAATATCAAAGTTTGAAAAGCGATCCTGGGCTGCATATTCTCCGGATTTTACATAATGGTCGTAGTGATGAAGCTTTCCAAGTACATACAGACAAAGTGCAAAGGTATGCTGTGCCACCATATCTGTAGAATAATTCACCACATTTGCTACCTTGATACCTCTTTCTTTACAGTAATTTATATCTACATTGTCAAAACCTGTAGCAAATTCACAGATTAGCTTTACCTTAGATGCATTTTTTAAGGTTTCCGCATTTAAAGGTGCCTTATTTGCAACAATAATTTCCGCATCCTGAATCTTTTCTGCCACATCATCCGCTGTGGTATTGGGATAACTGGTTATTTCCCCATATTTACCAATACCGTCTACTGATACATCTGTACCTACACTGTTTCGTTCCAATATTACAATTTTCATAATCTGCCTCCTCTCCATAAGCCTTCTCTACTATGTCACATTATACCTAATCTTAGTCCATTTGAACAGAGGTTTTCATTTTATTCAAAACTAAATAGAGCGTTTTCCCGAGTACCAGCATCAGCAAAAAGTTGCTTGCGGCATGCCATACATCCCATGGCAACCCGCTGATCCAATATGCAAGTGCATAGGACGGGTCCACAAATAAATAAACTACTGCAAACAAACTGCCGAAAATAAGCCCGAATACTCCCGATACTATACTCCAGATTATAAATTCTTCTTTTACTAATTTCTTAAGCAGCAATGTTATAAAGCATAGGAGCGGCCATACATATAAATAACTTACCCACCAGGTTCCGAATCCCCACTGTATCAGTTCAAAAAAATTAAATACCGTTACAATTAAAATGGTCTCTCTTCCGAATACCAATGTATATAGAATTACAAGCAAAGAAACCAACTCTACATTTGGAAGAAACTCCAAAGCCACTTTAGACACATAAAGGATAGCACTTAAAAGTGCTATCCTTGTCATTTTACGTACCGACATTTTACCACCCCTGCACCAAAGTAAAGGTATAAACATCGCCATCCGCAAGCGGAATTTCATCTGCACCTGTCACGGATGATTCACCGTTAACGGTTACATTCCACCAGTACTGATTATCAATGTCTTCCTGCATACCGCTAAAGCCTGTAATGTAAATGCCAAAATCAGACTCCTGATACTCGCAGCCTTCAAAGGTTCGCATAAACTCACCTAAATATTCTGCGTCAGATTTACAGGCTGTTATTTCAGAGTAGCCGTCTCTGTCAGAAACAACCTTCACCTGAAATTCCTTCATGCCCTCCTGTGTGGCACGATAGTTAAGGACACCTGCTACTGCTCCGATTACAATCAAAATCGCCGCAAAAACGGACACAAGGGTAATTTTTTGTTTTTTGGTCATAGTATTTTTCTCCTTTCTTTCCTACCAAAGAAACAGATTTATACGCATATGGCAAGTCTTAGGACTTGGCTTTACCTGATGAATCCGTCTTCTCATACAAAATGTACAATGACCGGCAGCCGGTACTTTATCATACCATTTGCCCTGGATGCATCATCCGCCTTACCTCAGAGTAAGCTGTCAATGATTTTCACATTGTTCCTTTTTAAACCGGCTCATCACCGGTACCATAGGCGCTGACGATTTCTCGTCTGTTACCAAGTAATTATTTTACCATAGAAAGATATAATTACAAGCCTTATAAAAAGTTTTAGAAAATAGTTGCCAATCCGATTTCACGGGAATATGATTGTTATAAACCAAAAAGAGCTCTATTTTTCATGCACTCTTTATTTCTTTTTTACAATCTTTTTGATGATAACTGCAACTAGCAATGCAAGCAAAACCGCTACAACTGTTGCTGCTACTGAAAATCCGGTTCCCAGCTTTCCTGCTAAAAATACGCTGGTCGGACCGTCGGCGCCACCGATAATGACGACAGAAACGGCACTTTTCTCTATCCAAAAATCAAATTGTACCGCTTCCATTACGATTCCGGTCACCACTCCGATTGCGTACAGCAATGCCGTAATTTTCAGATTTTCCTTTAAATCATCATTAGCACGGAACAAAACCAAAAGACCTACACCGGAACCTACCAGAAGTCCCGCCATCATGGCTCCTGCACCGAGTACACCTTCCAAATAAAGCTGCGTAATCACAACAGATGCCGCACAGTTAGGAATGAGTCCTACAATTCCACAAAGAATCGGTCCAATTACCGGTCTTCCGGAAAGGAAAGACGCAAGTGCATCTTCTCCCACAAACCCAATCGCCATATTTATTACAAAGGAAATAATCAGAATAAATACAAAAATCTGTGCGGTATGGCTTATCGCCGATTTTAAAATATTTCCTTCCTTGCAATGGCAATGTTCATGATCGCACATATGCTCAATACGAAGTTCGTCTTTCTCACCACTCTGTTTTTTGCGAATTACAAGATCAATAAGTAAACCTGCCACAATACCGATTACTGCTTTGGTTCCTAAAATTTTCACAATATCATCTATCGGCACCTGCTCTGAAATGAAAATAGGAAGCATCTCATCTGAGGTGGACAAAAATATTGCAAACAATGTACCAAGTGTAATGATTCTTCCGGCATACAGATTAGACGCTGCTGCCGAAAACCCGCACTGCGGTATCATACCTAAAAGGCCACCGGGAATGGGACCGAACCTGCCGGATTTTTTAATCACAGCTTCGGTTTTCTCGCCGGTCTTATGCTCAATATATTCCATAACCAAATAGGTTACAAATAGAAACGGAAGTAATTTGATTCCATCTGCTAACGTTTCTGTTAATGCTTCTAATAACATGTAAAACTCCTTTGCTGATTACACGACTAACAATTACATTTTTTATATATATCATAAATTGCCGTGCAATAGCAAC
>CAYWHY010000044.1:0-11226 GCA_964458255.1 uncultured Lachnospiraceae bacterium
GCTGCCTCATTGCCTATATTATACCAAAAGAATCTGTATCTGAAAAGGCGTCCTGCCCAGCAGAACGCCTTTTGTTTTAATCGTTTTCAATCCTCTGTGGGAATACTTTTCTAAGAACAAGCCACAGGGCACCTGCAACACACACGGAAGAATAAGCACCGCAAGCAATACCTACCATCAATGGCAAAGCAAATTCTTTTACGGATGGAACTCCCAATACATACAGCGCCGCTACCATGACGAAAGTAGTCAGTGATGTAAAAATACTTCTTGATAAGGTCTGGGTAATACTGTTATCAACCACATCCTCCAGACTGTCTTTTTTTCGCATCGCAACCATATTTTCACGGATACGGTCAAAAATAACAATCGAGGCATTGACCGAATAGCCTACGATAGTAAGCATACACGCAATAAATGTTGTTCCCACCGACACTTTGGCTGCTGCATAGAAAGCAAGTACTACCAAAACATCATGGATTAATGCAATGACAGAGCTTGCACCAAAACGGATATCACTAAACCTGAACCAGATGTATATCAGCATACATAATGTTGAAATCAAAACAGCCACAACGGCATCACGCTTCATCTCTCCGCTGACGGTAGAACTGATGGTTTCTGCTGTAATTTTTCCTTCCTCTACTGCAAAATTCTCTACCATGGCATTATTGAAGGCTTCTCTTTCTTCCATTTCCAACGAACGTGTTTTGAAAATCACTTCGTTTGTCCCGTCAATCTTCTGTACCTGTACATTTCCGTCTCCGGTAATGTCTTCAATAAGAGGTACCACATTTGTATCAATATCTGCAAGAATCATATCCTCATTAAAGACTACACTGGTAGATGTTCCTCCTACGAATTCAAGACTGTAATTTAATACACTGCCTGTCTGTGCCTTGTTAATTCCCATAAATACAAAACCGGACAGAACCATTGCAAGGGAAATCCCGAAGAAAATCTTTTTCCTTGTCACAAATGCAATTGCCTTTTTTTCTTTTGCCACGCCATACCATTTCACATCTTTAATGCCTAACGCAAACAATGCTTTCATAATCCATTTGGTTACAAACATGGCTGTAAACATGGATAACACAATACCAAGTGCCAATGTTGCTGCAAAGCCCTTAATTGTGCCGGAACCCATCATGCCAAGAACCGTAGCCGCAATCAAGGTTGTAATGTTACCGTCCAAAATAGCAGACTGTGCTTTCTTATACCCTATATCAATCGCCGATTTCACCGTCTTGCCTGTAGCAATCTCTTCCCTGATTCTTGCAAATATAATCACATTGGCATCCACTGCCATACCGATAGAAAGTATAATACCTGCAATACCGGGCAATGTCAGTGTAATATCAAAGGCTGCAAGTAAGATAACAACCAATTCTACATATAAAGCAAGTGCAATACTTGCAGCAAAACCGGAAATAAAATAAACAGCAATCATAAAAATTACAATAATCGCAAAGCCGATTGCTCCGGCTTTAATACTGGAAGAGATAGCTTCTTCTCCCAACTGTGCTCCTACAACTTTGGAGTGCAGTTCTTCAAGTTCAAGCTTAAGTCCACCAATACGAATGGTAGATGCCAGCTGCTCTGCTTCTTCATAATCAAAATTACCTGTAATCTGCGCGTTACCGTCCGTCAAAGGTCCCTGTACGGTAGGCGCACTGATAATTTCTCCGTCATAATAAATACCAAGCGTTTCTCTCAATGAATAAGCCCTTGTTGTGGCATCCGCAAATTTCTTGGTTCCCTCTTCCGTCATGGTAAGACTTACCGCAATCTGATTATTTCCCATATTGTCTACATAAGAACCTGCCTGTGCCTCTTTTACATCTGTACCGGATAAAAGTGCACTCCCATCAGCA
Source organism: uncultured Lachnospiraceae bacterium (assembly GCA_964458255.1). Lineage (GTDB taxonomy): Bacteria > Bacillota > Clostridia > Lachnospirales > Lachnospiraceae > Suilimivivens. Next base: position 1,875 of record CAYWHY010000044.1, read on the forward strand.
ACAATTTCATCTATATTTTTAAGAAGTACACATTTCAAATTGCCCTCTGCATCCACTGTCTTCTGATAGTTCGGATTTCCTGCGGAATCTGTTTCTGCAATAAAATAAAGTGAACCCGGCTTCCCAAGCTCTTCCAGAATTGCGTTGGCATCGGAAACGCCCGGAATCTCAATATTGATTCTGTTTGTTCCTTCCTGATATACCACCGATTCCGTACTGTAGGCTTCTACTCTCTTCTGCATTTTATAAATGGTATCTGCCATATCTGCAGCATCCGGTTCTTCCTCGCCCACTACCTGATAAGTAATACTGACACCACCTGCCAAATCAAGACCTAAACTAATATCAGAAGCAGAACCTGCTCTGCTTTCACCTAAGCCTTCCACTGCCGTATAGCCGAAAATACCAAGCAGCAGTGTCACCACCAGCATAATTATAATTGCTTTGCTCTTTTTCATTGCATTACTCTCCTTCTTGCTCTGCTAAAGCCGCCTTAATCATAATCGCACATTCAATACGTTTTCTTTGAAGTTCACATCCTATATCATAAGCATCATTGATGCTTCCGTGAAAATTATAAGAATTAGCAGCACACCCGCCGCTGCAATAAAATTTTGCGAAACAATTCTTACATTTTTCTTTTGCATATACATTACATGTCTTAAATTCATCTCTGATGTCTGTTCTTGTAATTCCTTCGTTCACATTACCCATCAGGAACTCTTCCTGCCCCACAAACTGATGGCAGGGATAAAAATCACCCCAGGGGGTAACTGCCAGATATTCCGTACCGCTTCCGCAACCGGAAAGTCTCTTTGCTACACAGGGACCACCCTCCAAGTCAATCATAAAGTGAAAAAAGTTTACACCCTTTCCCTCTTTACGACGCTTAAGTAACTCCAGGGCAAGCCGATCATATTCTTCAAGTAATACAGGTACATCCTCTTCTCTGATAGCATAACTTTCTTCCGGTTTTGCCACAACAGGTTCTACGGAAATCTGCTTAAATCCCAAATCTGCCAAATGCTTTACGTCTTCCGCGAAATCAAGATTATTACGTGTAAAAGTTCCCCGCACATAATAATTCATCTGTTCTCTGCTCTCTGCAACCTTTTGGAATTTAGGGACAATCGTATCATAGCTTCCCCTTCCGCCTCTGTTAGGGCGCATCCTATCATGAATTTCCTTACGGCCGTCAATGCTGAGCACAATATTTGCCATTTCTTTATTGGCAAACTCTAAAATCTCATCATTCAGAAGCACTCCGTTTGTAGTTAAGGTAAAACGGAATTTTTTGTTATAAGGCTTTTCCAAGCTTCTTCCGTAGGCAACCAGATCCTTCACCACCTGCCAGTTCATCAATGGTTCTCCGCCAAAAAAATCTACTTCAAGGTTAATTCTGTTCCCGGAATTTTCTACCAAAAAGTCAAGAGCTTTCTTTCCGACTTCATAGCTCATAATTGCACGTCTGCCATGATATTCGCCCTCTTCCGCAAAGCAGTATTTGCAGGCAAGGTTACAATCATGTGCTATATGAAGACATAGTGCCTTTACCACAGTCTGTCTCTTCTTAAAATCTATAATATAATTTTCATATACATCTTCTGTGAAAAGCATTCCGGCTTCCTTTAATTCCAAAACCTCGCTGACTGCCTCCGCAATCTCTTCTTTCGCATAATCTGTCGCAAGTTTTTTCATGACTTCCGCCTGTAAAGCTTCATTCGCAAGTCCTTTATTTAAGCCATCTTCCACGACCGGTATCACATCATACACAAGGTCATCAACTATATGCACGGAACCGCTGTTTACATCCAGCACAATATTATAGCCGTTATTTTTATATTGATGTACCACTTTAACTTATCCTTCCTTTTTATGTCCTTTTAAACGCATAATAAGCAGCGACTTTACTGTCGCTGCTTACAATCACCAACGTGATTATTTACAATTATTACTTCTCTGTGATTATTTTACCTTTTCGCAGCTCTGATTTCCTACTGTACAGGAAGTCTTGCATGCAGACTGGCAGGAAGTCTGACATTCACCACATCCGCCTTTTTTCATGGATTCTTTTAAATCTCTGGTAGTTAATGTTTTAATACGTTTCATAATCGAATCTCCTTTATCATTGTTCTTATATAGTATAACATACAACTTACATTTGTAAAAGTTTTTTTTAATTACTCACTATCTTCCGCAGTTTCTTTCCTTTCTGCCTCCGCTAAACCTTCTTCCTGTTTGTTCTCATCCTCTTCAGGCAGGGTCATGAGCACTTTCACAATTCTGTTTTGATTGATACCTTTTACCTGTAAAATGATTCCCTTATCTGTTGTAATGGATTCCTCATCTTCCGGAAGTCTGTCCAGATTTTCAATCATCAGCCCTCCTATCGAATCATAATCCTCTGAATCTAAATCAGTTCCCAACTGATCATTGATATCCGCCAGTTTCATGCTGCCTTCTACCAGATATGTTCTTTCACTGACTTCCTGAATCAGTTCCTCTTCATCTTCATCATATTCGTCACGAATTTCTCCTACAATTTCCTCTAACAAATCTTCCAGCGTAATCATACCCACCGTAGCACCGTATTCATTAAGAACAAATGCAACATTGATTCTGTTTTGCCTCATTTCCAAAAGCAAATCGGCGGTTTTTTTAAACTCATAAGTATAATACGGTTCACGCATAATGCTTTCAATTTTAAATTTCTGTTTATCCGTAACCAAAATAAAATCCTTGATGTTAATAAGTCCGATAATGTTGTCCTTATCTTCTCTGAAAACAGGAATCCTGGTATACATACACTCACGGAATAATTCCATAACTTCTTTGTAGGTAGCATCCTCACTAATGCTCGCCATGTCAATCCGTGGAATCATGACATCCTTTGCCACTGCATCGGAAAAATCAAATACATTGTAAATCAGTTCTCTTTCTTCTGACTCAATGACACCATCTTCATGTCCTACTTCTACATAAGTACGAAGCTCATTTTCTGTCATATAAGTACGCTTGCTTGTATCAATATGTAGCAATGCCATAATTGCTCCTGCCAATCTGTCCACAATAAAAATGACCGGAGTCATGATTTTCATAATTCCTTCTATCATGCCGGCATATAAAAGTGCCAGTTTCTCGGAATAAACCATTGCCATATTTTTGGGAACAATCTCTCCCATAAGCAACACTGCAATTGTCAAAATCCCTGTTGCTATTCCCACTGACAGATTAATTTGAAGTGCCAGTGTGGTTGCAAGAGAAGAAGCTGAAATATTTACTATATTATTACCTATCAAAATAGCACTCAGCATCTTACCGTATTTATCCAGTACATCCAGTACATTTTTTGCTCTTTTATCTCCTTCGTCCGCAAGTGACTTCATCCTCACTCTGTTAACTGTAGTAAGGGCTGTTTCTGCAGATGAGAAAAAAGCAGACAAACATATCAAAATGATAATCGCGACTAATTGTATGACACCATCGGTATCCAACTTCACACACTCCTTATTTTTAAATATTTTTGAATAATAACAAATCCAATATTACAATATTCGGGTATTCTCTGTCAAGTTCCTACATATGAATGTATAGAAAAGAAACTATAAACAATTTATAAACTTTATGGAGGCACATAATGACTAATAAGCTTGCTTTCAGTTCCAGACTCACTTTTATTTTAAAGAACTTACTGATTTCCTATCTTCTTACCGCAGGTCTGCTTTTACTGCTGTCCCTTCTCTTATACCGCTTCTCCCTTTCTGAAAAAATTGTATCTTTAGGCATCACGGCCATCTATGCCGTCACTACCTTTCTTGCCGGTTCTCTTGCGGGGAAAAGAGAACAGACCCGCTGCTTTCTCTGGGGACTTTTGATGGGTATTCTTTATTTTTCTCTGCTTTCAGTAATTTCTGTTATTGTAAATCATGGGTTTACCGGATTTGGTGGGGGATTTATCTCCGCATTTGTAGTGTGTGCCGCCAGCGGAATGCTGGGAGGAATGCTAAGTTAACCGGATCCTTTCGGAAAATTTGGACAGATTTCATAGAAACGACTGTCACAATACTGTTGCTTTCCTTAATAAATGTTTGAAAAGCCGCACACTTACAACAACATGATAAGTGTGCGGCTTTATTATATCATTCCTTTTTCGCAGCTAAATGCACGAATCCTTTTATTATCCATACAATAAACGTAATGGCAGAAGCCAACATAAATCCCAAAATAGCCGCGGCAATACTAATCAGCATCTCATCACGGCTGTAATGTCTTGTCGGCAGATACACTTTTACTTTCTCGGTAACATATGCCAGTGCAACAGGAAATGCTGCCGTAATACATGTTTTAAACAATCGGTTTACTCTGCGGAAGGTTACATGTACTGCTACCGTTCCCAGAACACCCAGAAGGAAAAATGCCACAAATCTTCCGCCCTGTCTTAACAGATAAATATATTGATTTACCTCTTCTCCCTGCATGGACACATCGACGTCAACATAGCGGGATATATATTCAATTATTTTATACATCTGTGCCTTCGCTTCTATTCCATCTTGCAGGGACAGATACAAAATTGCAACTGTCAGGACAAAAAAGGACATCCACAAAAACACTACTAAAAACGAATATGATTCTTTTTTTTGCATTTTAACTCCTCGTCAAAACCGGAAAACAGCTCCTACAGCAGCTGCTTATAAAGCTTTAACTCCACTTCCCTTACTTCTTCTTTTACGGAAATTTCTGCCCTGTCAATCATCATTCCCACAAGCAGAAGCTGACTTGTCTCTCCGGGATCACCGCTTCCTGCCAGTTCCCAGTATATATCTTCCATTCCTTCGTTCTTTTCTTCCGTAAGATATTCTTTTAATCCGGCCAGTTTATCTTCATAAGCAGAATCATAATTGGCATGAAAAGAAATAACAACCTGCCTGTCATGCTTCTCGATTTCCGACTGAATATCATCTGCTCCCATGGCAAAAAAGAACATCGTAAGTTCTTCTACTATCTTTGCAACCTTTTTTTCTTCATGCATCATAACGGTTTACCCCTCTTTTTTCTTTCTTCAAAACCCTTCATAAAACTTTCCAGCATAGGCACCATTACAATGGCCACAATACCCGTACTAAAACCGCTGTTATACAGATTAAGTCCTCCATACAAACCGGAAGTACACATAGCAACAGCTGCATGCAACATTCCTGCCAAGACACCTGCCACAAAACCAAACTGTCCGGCTATGGGTGCAAGTCCCACCGCAAAAACAGCCGCTAACTGTATGCCCGGTGTAGCCGGTGTATAGGTACTTACAAAAGTAGATAAGAATACACCTGACAAAACCGGCGAAAAATTACGCAAATGCACACCGAATGCCGCAAAACCGTACGCGGTTAATATCGCTCCGATAACCGGTCCCGACAAATCACCCTGAATCAAAAGAATATAGGTAAGCGAGATAATACCTATTATTCCCATATTAATCAATGTAACACCCTCACCGTCCATCATAACAAAGTCTGCCACGGCACGCCCCGGGTGCTTCAACAAATGTTTATATCCTTTCAGGCTTTTCCCGTTTAACAAAAATCCGAATATCATCGTCAGCAGAAAATACCCATACAACCCGATAATCAGAAAAAGCGGTCTGCCGGCTTTCCAAATAAATACACTTTCACAGGCACACCCCAAAGACTGCAAAACACAAACAATCACAAACGCAAGAAGTCCTGCTGCGAACCCCATATTCAGCAGATTATATCCCATGTGCATGGAAGCCGTATGCATGGAAAGCGGTGGCAAAATAAATCCCACAAACACGCCGATTGCTATAGCAAGAAGCAAATTAACAGGTTCCGGAAACGGCAAAATAAATCCCATTTCCGTTACAAGCGGCGACAAACAGGAACCAAATAATGCCGTATATACATAACGACTCACAGGTGTTTTATGTGCTTTTGCATAAAGGCATGTTCCTATAACAATAGGAAGCACATTGACAGGATTTTTGCCAAACAGGGCAAAGCCTACATTAATAAAAAGTACCGCCATGGTAAGTCCCGTAAAATGCATTTTCAGTCGATGCATCATATAAATCGCCGAGCTCATAACAAGTGCCGCATTAAAAAAAGCCGCCCCGTAAGAGGAAAGTTCAAAGTAATCAGTAATCAGTGCATCCCTCGAGATGACAATTGTAATCATTCCGTCTAAAATCTCTGTCGGAGTATTTAACAGAAAGCTTACAGTAAATAACAATATCGCTGTAAATATGCTGAATGATTTTAATTCTTGTCCCGCTATTTTTTCTCGTAATTTTTCCATATACGCCCCATTTCGATCATAGACATCCTCTTTTTTCTCATCTACAAACATTATACTTTTTGTAGTATGATATGTCATCCACTTTTTGTAAGCAGAATAAATCTTTATATTTGACCTGTCAGCTCCCCCAATTACTTTTCTTCTATAAATTGTAACACCGGTTCCAAATATTTTTTATCTGTCCAATCGCACTTCTGTCCTACTGCACACATCAATGCTTTTTGCCAAGGTTCATACTCATCCGGATTTTGTTTCGCTACTGCTTTTTGTAACATTTTGCAAAGTGTTCTGTCCGTTACCCTACTATATTTGATACAATTAAACGATGAACCCCTAAGTGAACCCCCTTAATATTGTCCTTCCTCTTTTCAATCGTCCCATTAACAAAAGAAACTGCGGAAGGTTTCGTAAGTATACTACTCCATCCCGCAGTTTCAATTAATATTATACTAAAATTATTGTGTTGTTTTGATTGTTTCTATCGTGGCTCCTACAGCATTTGCAAAGTAAAAATACCCGTAGAAGTAATCCTCATCCGCAAGAAGTGTGGTATAATCCACTCCTGCCGGAATCGTCATTTTATACATTTGCCTCTCATACTCAAACGTGATAACCGTGGTAACATCCGGACGCTTTGCAAGTTCCCTGATAAAGTAATCAGACATGGTGTGCCACCACCCGGAATCATACTCTGCTATTCCATCCACTGGTACATTCTTAACTGCATTACAGAATCCGTCAACAATAGTTGCACTGGCAGGAATCACACTTCTCCCCTGCACATCACCGCATGAGCATCTGTACTCCTCGATCCCATCCTGCCCGACGTTTGCTTCCTGCACGGTTACCCAGGAGTAGGCGTGGGTGTGAGAGTATGTAGAAGAATCCGTTCCTGATCCAGAGACATCGATCGGGGTAGTTGAACCGCCAGGCAAACTGTTTTTTTCTTTCAAAATATACCAATCGGTGTAAGTGCTTTTCAATACGTCATAATTAGCTTCGGTCACATAGTAAGCTGTTGCTGGCAACGCACCATAATATAACCCACGTTCTCCTTCTGATCCAAAAATGTATAAATTCCCCGCCTCCATCGATCTCCGAAGAGCTTCAAAATCACCAGTAATATTAGTATTATCCAAAGTAATAAAAACATTCTCTCCTAAAAATTGCTGCCACGAATCTCCTTTTGAATCAAGTTGTTTCCACTCAAACCTTTGATTTTCTGCCTCTGCCCTAACATCCATTCCCGTTCCTGCGAAGATGCCGAGAGCCAAAGCTAATGCAACGCCCCCCCCAAGAAACTTTTTCAGTACATTTTTCGTTTTCATAAGTTTCTTACTCCTTTTACTTTTTTTCGGTACTGCATTCACAGATCCCCTTTGATTTTCTATTATACTACAATTTTTAAACCTTGTAAATTGGAAGAAGCCGACCGGATTCTACTCCAGTCAGCCACCCTAGTCCTGTATCAAATTTCTATCTCCATTCCTCCAACAAAAGCGAATACTATCTTATCCTTTCGGTAAATCGTCATGGTTTCAACCATGTTACACCACATCCCCTCATCAAAATCCGTGATGGCAGCATCCGTATTTTCCAGCGTGGCAATAAACTGTTTGAACTGTTCTTCCTTCTTTTGTGTTTCCACAATAGTCTCTGCAATCCGGTCGTATGCCGCTTTAGACTTATCATAGCGTTTTTCCAGTTCGGCATACTTCCTTTGATACTCATCTTGGTTCATGGCAATCCGTAAATTTTCCCGCACAATTTTCTGCATCTTCTCTACCAAAATGTCCAATTCCTCAAGCAACTGTTGTTCCTTTTCCTTCTGCTCCGAGACATCACAAACCATCTCCATCATAATTCTTGCATTTGCCATCAACTCGTCTTTCTCACTGATGGCAATATTCACCGCTTTTATAAAGGCTTGCTGAATTTCTTCCTCGGTCAAATGTGGCGTGGTGCATTTATTCTCATTTTTAAACTTCAAATTGCACTGATAAACCACCCTTCGATATTTGCTGTTTGAATGCCACACCTTGGAACCGTACACACCCCCACAGTCCCCACATTTAATTTTTGATGCATACACCTATTTTGTATTTACTTGCAGAAGTAAGATTTGTAAACATAACTTTGCCATGATTTTCTTCAGAGGATAATATTGAAGTTCCAATAAGCTGTTCTCCGCTATTTATTATACTATACAAGAAAACTGAAACCTCACTATCTGCCAACTTATCCTCTGTTGTCACGATAATCTGTGTTGTATTCGTCTTAAAGGTATCCAATGTCATCTGCACTGTATCTAACTCCGGCTCCACTACAAACTCCAATGCACCATTCTTCAATTCATGAATTGCATCTAACGGACTTCCTGTTTCATCTGTCTTATAGATAGACAGTGCTTCCAATCGTCCCGGTGGATTATCTTCTGTATTTCGTGCCATTAACACCTTTGCATATTCGTCCACTACAAAGTCCGGGCAACCCTTTACACTCACAACATCGGTTGATACTTCTACCTTGGCACCTTCTGAAAGATTGCTGTTGCCTGTATCAAATACTTCCAAAATCAGATACGCATCATCTACCGCAATAACCTTTCCGCCAAAGAAGTATTGCATATTGTTATCCCCTTGCTCTACTACACTATATCCGTATTCCCTTGCTACGGTATTGTCTATTTTACTGTCAATAATTTCTCCAACCACAATAACCAACAATGCACCTATCATAATGCCTATCTTTATTTTCTTTGCACGGGCATCTTTCGCTTTCCAAATGATTGCTCCGGCAATTACACATATCGCAGCAAAACTACAGCACAATGCCCTTACCAAATTACTAAAGTCCAACATACTTCCTCTGCTCTCCGCAGTAATTCCTCCCAAGAAAGCAAAGAAGGCTAACATATATAGAATACAACTGATATTCTCACGCAACTTTCCATTCTTCATAGTACCACCTCTAATTTCTTTCTAGTCATGGCATCCATATCCCTTGCCTTGAAGAAAACATAATACTTCGGCGGTTG
>CAYWHY010000045.1:0-11028 GCA_964458255.1 uncultured Lachnospiraceae bacterium
TTTCAAAAAGCTGTCTTACCACCGGTGCAGCCACCTGTCCTCCATAATAGACTCCCTGCGGATTATGTATAACGGCAAGGGCAAGCACTTGTGGTTCATTTGCCGGTGCGAATCCGATATAAGATGCAATATATCTTCCGCTTCCTCTCGGAAGTGTCTGACTGGTAGCTGTTTTACCGCCTACTCTTGCATTTTCAACATATCCGTTTTTGCCTGTGCCTTCTGCCACCACCTGTTCCAGAATCATTTTTAATGTTTCTGCCGTTTCCTCTGAAACTATATTTTTTTGTATGGGATATGTAAATTTTATACTGTTATTTTCTTCCCTGTCAGATGTCATCAGTGCCAGATGGGGGGTAATTCTTGTGCCTCCGTTAATGATAGATGAGACCGTAGATGCCAGCTGAATCGGGGTAATCTGGAATGACTGGCCGAAAGAAACCGTAGCAAGCTCCACTGCCTTCATATTCTCCTTCTTATGCATGATAGTACCGGCTTCTCCGGGCAAATCCACACCTGTTTTATTTAAGAGACCAAACTGTTCAAAATATTTATAATATTGGTCAACACCAAGTCTTAGTCCTACTGTAATAAACACCGGGTTACAGGTGTTAGTGAAACGGTAACATATACAAGCTTCCATCCGGACAAACAATTATCTGTTCTATTAACCCGACAAGCACTTTCGTCTTCGCCTCCTCTGCAACTCCATCATACAATGCCTGCTTAATTTCACACAAACGCTTATCATAATCAATATATTCCTGTTTATCCCCGTTTATGTCATCTATCTGCGTCCGGATACTCTTAATTTTATTCTCAAGGCTCCTGTTCAAAGGAATGAAATCCTCATCACTAATCACTTCATCCACCAGTTTGTAGGACAAGATCTCTTTCTTTTTTTTCAGATTTTTTAATTCTTTTTCCAATTTTTCAATCCTGTTTTTTCCTCTTTCTTCCCAAAAGACATGATACAAAAGTGACATCATTTCTTCCGTAATGCTTTCCTGATCTCCGAATAACGTTTCATATTGTTGATTACAGCTATCCCGAATTGCTTTACAGACATTTTCTTCCGTCACATTCGGATTGTTACACCCGTCACCTTTTTCTTTTGTTTTTCGTCCCTGCGCCATTGCCGTAGAACATTTCCAGGTAATTATCTTTTTATTTTGAATATTTTTTTGGTTTCTGTAATAAGGTCTGCCACATTCCGAACATATTAATTTTCCTGACAAATCATAAAGCCCTGTCTTCGTCATATTTCGCGTATAATTGATAAAGTTATTCTGAGCGGTTCTTTCACGAAGTATTTTTAATACATTTTCCTGATATTCCTTACTAACTATGGGAGGCAGTGCATTTTCCATAATAATCCAATCACTCTCAGGTACTTTTTTTGTTTGCTTTGTTTCAAAATCATACTCTGTTGTATGAAGCACCATAGTACCGTGGGCTCTTGGCGAATATAGCATTTTGCGCCATTGAACCTCCGATATCCTTGTACCTTTTTTACTTCTTACTCCTCTCTCATACATCACATTGGCAATCGAATAGAAGCCTTTCCCTTCTTGCGCCATTACAAATGCCAATTTATAAGCGTTTGCCTCTTCTTCATTCAGTACATAAACATCTTTATCCACTTTATCCCAACCAAATATGGGTACCGTAATGTTGAAACCGGATTTTTTTTCCTGCCTTCTCCTATGTGCATTTTTAATTTTCTTTGAAAGTTCCCTGCTGAAATCCTCTGCCAGAATCGCCTTGATTCCCGTCAGCAGGCTGTCATCCGTTGTGTAAAATTTATGTTCTATATATATGTAAAGTTTTTTATTGTTCTTTGTCATTTTGTCCAGAAATATATACCAGTCTTTTGCAGAGCGGGTAAGTCTGTCTATGGATTTAATAACCACAACATCAAATAAATCTTTTTCCAAATCATCCAAAAGGCGCTGATATTCCGTACGCTTATAGGATGTGGTCCCGGATTGTGATTCGACATACTGAGTAGCAATTGTCCACCCTTTGCTTAGTACGATTTCCCTGCTTTCGGAAACCTGAATTCCCAAAGCATTCATCTGAGCCTCTTCTTCCGTAGAACATCTGTTGTAGATACCGGCTCTTACCATTTCATTCTCCCCATCCATCTTTTTTACTGCTTATCAATATTTTTATACTGTTTTTTTCTTCTTCGCTGATTAGTCCTTTACCGGCAAGTATATCGGTAATCTTTATAAGGACCTGTCTTCTTACGGTATTTATACTTTCCGTATCTTGCATTTTCAATCCTATAACTCCCTATCTTTCCTTTATCTCAATATATGTCCCATTTATTTTTGTCATTCGTAAACCTACTGTTCTTTTCCTATGCAGCAAAAAAGAGCCTCTGCCTGACCACAAGGTCATTGAGAGGCTCCTGTTTATTCAGAACATTCATTTTGCCCTGACTGATTCAAAATCTTCTTCAATTTCCTTTGAAGGAGGAGGTGTCACAAGTGAAACAACCACGATACAGATTGCCGAGAAAATAAATGCCGGTAATAATTCGTAAATGGCAAAGGCTCCACCCAACTTACTGATGCCAAGTTTCCAAATAAATACCATTGCTGCACCGCCTACCATGCCTGCTATTGCTCCTGCTCTGTTTGTTCTTTTAAAGAACAGCGAAAACAACATAACCGGTCCAAAGGTCGCTCCAAATCCTGCCCATGCAAAAGAAACCACTTTAAAGATAACACTGTTTTCATCAATGGCTATTACCATGGCAATCAGGGCTATCGCAAGTAATGTAATTCTCGATACAGACATAACCTGCTTATCTGATGCGTCCTTTTTATATATACCGTGATAAATATTCTTTGCAAAAGCAGAAGCTGCTATCAGAAGGTATGAATCGGACGAACTGATCGTTGCGGCAAGAATACCTGCCATCACAAATCCTGCCAAAATAGGCGGCAGAGAGCTCGTTGCAAGTGTAATAAATATGTTTTCAGCATCTGAAGCAGTCAAGTGAGTAGTCGGATATAAAAATCTTCCGGCAATACCGATAAACACTGCCACTGCCAGTGAAATCACCACCCATACCATTGCAATTCTTCTGGATCTTGTAAGTTCATCCTCTTTACGGATTGCCATAAAACGCAGAAGCACCTGCGGCATTCCGAAATATCCGAGTCCCCATGCAAGCATAGAACATATTTTTAACGCACCATATTCGGACGGTTCACCAAAGACAGGAATTCCTGCTTCCACAATCTGTTCACCTGCTTCGTTTAAGGAAGGAGAAGCAAGGCCAAAGAATTCAAAAAATCCGGGAATTGATTTGGCATTATCAATAACAGCTCCGATACCTCCTGCATTTACCGTACTGATAATCACAATAATGGTTAAGGCTATTATCATTACAATTCCCTGCATAAAATCCGATGCACTTTCTGCCAGAAATCCACCAAGGATTGTATAAATCACTACAAAGATTGCACCAACAATCATCATTGCCACATACGGTGTTCCAAAAAGAGTGGAAAATAATTTTCCACAGGTTACAAAACAGCTTGCCGCATATACCGTAAAGAAAATAAGAATAAATAATGCCGATAATGACATGATTACCTTTTTCTCTTCCCGAAATCTGTTTGAAAAAAAGTCTGGAAGTGTAATTGCATTATTGGCTCTTACACTGTAACGGCGAAGTCTCTTAGAGACAATCAGCCAGTTAAAATATGTTCCGATTGCAAGTCCTATTGCTGTCCAGGCAGCATCTGCCAATCCACACCAATACGCAACACCCGGTAACCCCATAAGAAGCCATCCGCTCATATCGGAAGCTTCTGCACTCATTGCCGCAACCCATGGTCCAAGCGACCTTCCTCCAAGAAAATAATCCTCTGAACTCTTATTTGCTCTTTTTGCAAACACCAGTCCGATTACAATTACAATCGCCATATAAACAATCATGGCAGCTAGAATTTGAATTGTTTGTCCATCCACTATCAATCCCTCCTAATGTATCGGGCAACTGTCGAACATCTTTTTACCCATTTCGTGCTATTATAACACAGATCTGTTTCTAATTTCAATACTTCCTGCTTACAGCTGTTCATGGTAGCCTGAACAAAATTTTCGGTGCCGTGCCCGGTAGTCTTATGGCAGCGTATTCTTCTATCCTCTACCATAATGTAGCCGGGACAATGAAATGTATCGTCTGCAGAAACAACCCCCTCTTCAAGCCCTGCCGCCGCCGTGACAATCTTAAATGTAGATCCGGGCTCATAGGTATCGCTGATACATCCGTTACGCCATATGCTGTTTAAAAGCTCCTGCCTTTCTTTCTCCGAAATTTCTATACCGTCCGTCATCTCCGGCAGTTCATAAGGATGATTTAAATCAAATTCCGGCACATCCACCATAGCCATAATTTCACCATTTTGCGGATTCATAACAATAATCGAAACTCTTTCCGCCTCCTTCGTTTCCATTACCTGCTCTGCCAGCTGAGTTGCATAACTTTGTATATTCATATCAAGACTGATGTACAAATCATTACCCGCTATCGGCTCTACTCTCTCTTCTCCCTCCTCGTCAATCTCTACACCTCTGGCATCTGTAACCGTCAGGATGGTTCCTTCCGTTCCTGTTAGATATTCTTCATATTTCACCTCAAGTCCTATAATTCCCTGATTATCTGAGCCCGTAAATCCAAGCACCTTAGAAGCAAGCGTTCCATAAGGATAATAACGTTTATAATCCTCATCAACCTTAACTCCTTCCAAATTATAGCTTCGTATCACATCTCCCGCTTCCTTATCCACATTGCTCTTAATTCTCTCTATGGAAGAGTACTTCTCAACCCTTTTTCTCACATACTCTTCTGAAAGATTAAGTTCCTTACTTAAAACCTCCACGACCTTGTCAGGGTCTTTCAACTGGCTGTGAATAACTGATATGGTGCACACCGTTTTATTATCTGCAATTACCGTGCCGTTAGCATCAATAATACGACCTCTTGCCGCCTTAATACTTCTTTCTCTTTCGTGAAGCTCCTTTGCCTTTTGTGTATAGTATTCGGAATTAAAAATCATCAGATATACCAATCTTCCCATAATCATGATGAAAACTGATAAACAGACAAAAAAGACAGTAACTATTTTCTTCCTGATAAAGGTTTTGTTTTTTAACATAAAAACCTCATAGAAAAAGTATTATTATAATTTATTACCTTTTCTGTGAGGTTATTCCATCAGTCATGATTCTCTTCTGTCTGCGGTGCTTTTGCTGTTTCTTCGTAACTTCCTCCTATAACCGCTCCCGTAATCGGATCTACCATATTTCCGTTATCAGGGTCTACTGCATATCCCGTTTCCGGGTCAATGGGAAAAGTTTTCCAGATTTCTTCCTGTTTTTCCCCCGTATTCTCTTTGCTGCCTTCTGCCGCATTCTCCCCTGATTCATTACCATCTTCCCTATGATCCGTGTTATCACTTTCCGTACCGGTCTGTTGGGTATCAGATGGAGTCATAATTTCAATCTGAAGTGCCTCAAGCTCTGCCTTTTCCGCATCCGAAAGCTCCTCTGTCATAAAAATTCCCATATACGGCAATACTTCGGTCAAAATATTTCTTACTATTCTGGTTGCAAATTTTGCATCATCCTGATATCTTACATTGGGTCTGTCAACTACCACATAAATTGCAATTTCAGGATCATCTGCCGGTGCATAGCCCATAAAAGAAACCACATAATTTTTTTTATCACGCGGCACCGTTTCTGCTGTTCCCGTCTTTCCTCCAATCATATAACCTGCCGGTCTTGCTGTTTTTCCGGTACCATGCTCTCCCGTTACTACCGTATTGCAAAATTCTATAATAGTCTCTGATGTTTCTTCCGAAATAGTCTGTTTTAAGATACGCGGTTCAATATTCTGCACCGTTGCACCACTTGGGCTTATTATTTTACTTACCATATGAGGTTCATAGTAATAGCCACCGTTAATCAATGAACAAAACGCAGAAATACCCTGTATCATCGTCACATTAAAGGACTGCCCGAAGGAGTTCGTCGCCACATCCGCAGGTCCCATTGTTTCTGCCGTATAGACCAGATTTGCCGTTCTTGCTTCTCCTGCAAGGTCAATATTCGTTTTTAGGCCAAAATTAAAGGTGCGTTGAAAATCTGCAAAAACCGTGCTGCCCATAGCCTGTGCAACGCGCATCATAACTACGTTGCAGGAGCGCTCTACACCTTCCTGTACCGTCAGCATCCCGTCACCATAGGTATTATGACAGCTGATTTCATGACCGCCCACCTCTAACATACCTTTACAATTATAACTTTCATTTCCCGTAATGCTTCCACTTTCAATTGCAGCAGCCACCGTAAAGGGCTTTGCCACCGAACCAGGCTCGAAGGTATCCGCAATACTGAAATTCTTCCATAAAGCATCCAACTGTAAATACATCAGCTGTTCCGATTCTATTGCAGCAAGACTTTCTGTCGTAAGATATTCTCCTGTCTTTTGCCCCTTTTCGTCCAGAGCCGGCATACCGATAAGCACTTCTGTATTTCTGGGATTGTTTAAATCAAAATTGGGATAACTTGCCATGGCAAGAATTTCTCCTGTATTCACTTTCATGATAATGCAGCCAACATTATTTGCTCCGTTTCCGGTATGATAATTATCTTTATACTCTTCATTAAACTTAAGCAGATACTTTTCCACAATACTTTGGATATTCGCATCAATCGTGGTAACAATGGAATTACCATCCTGTGCAGCAATAGTCGTTCTTTCCAAATTGGCATCGTCATTCAGATAACCGTATTCTCTTCCGGGCACTCCGGACAGAACATCATTATAGTATTCCTCCAAGCCATACTGCCCTACATTGTCATTGGTTGTAAAGCCCAATATGTCACAGGCAAGTGTATTTCCGGGATATATCCGCTTATATTCCTCTTCAAACCAAATTCCTCTGATTAACGAACCTTCTTCTGCCTGTAATTCCATAAAATCCACTATTTCTTCATAAGGTAATCTTTTTGCAAGCACATAATATCGGGAGGTCTCACTGTTTTCCGCGATATAACTGCGGACGCTTGTCGTTTCAATTCCCAATTTACTTTGAAGGGCCGACAAGGTAGGCTCCAAATATTCTTCCTTATCCGTAATTGCCACAGAGTCCAAAATTACATTATACACTTTTTCGCTGGCCGCCAGAACACTTCCGTTTGCATCAAGGATGGATCCTCTCTTATACGGAATGGTAGTACTGTCATAGCTTTGCTGGGACAATACCTGCTTTTTATATCGCTCACCATTATCCCTTGTAATTGTATAAAGACGATAGGATAACCCTGCAAAAGCCAGCAGTACTATCATAAAAAGTACTACCAGCTTCTTCTGCATTTTCATTGTGAATTTATTATATGCTTTTCTTTTTCCCATGTAACACCTGCTTAATCAGGGATTTTTCCCGTTTGTCTTACATAATCGCTGTCTTCACCGTCAAAAGCTACAATCTGTCCTTCCTCTGCGTACTGCATCCCAAGCTCACAGATTGCAATCCTTCTTACTTCTTCCAAATTAACATTACTTGTAATACGACTGTAATTTTCGTCATTGTCTAACTTAAGCTGATTCAACTCGCTTTCCAATATGGCAATATGTTTAATACTGTTGGTGATGTCAGACTGTAATTTTAAATATCCCGTCAATATTACACCTGCGGCTACCATGGCAGCTGCAAGAAACAATACATAGCCAATATTCATATGTAACGCACGCTCCCTGTTCTTGCGGGTCGTGTGACTTATTTTTCTTATGGGACGCTGCTCTTGTTGCGGAACTGTCTGTAACTTTCTTGCCGCAGAAGAATACTGGTACATTCTGTTACTTTTACCGGAAGTATTTCTTCCCGATGCAGTTGTCCTTCTGTTTCCTGTTGTCGCCATTAATACTAAAACTCCTTGTTGCTATACTTTTTCAAAAATTCTTAATTTCGCACTTTTAGAACGCGGATTTACTTCCATTTCTTCTTCGCACGGCAAAATTGGCTTTCCTGTAATTACTCTTCCCTTACTCTTCTTTCCACACACGCAAATCGGAAAATTTGCAGGACATGTACAAGGATTTGCCGCCTGCTTAAATGCTGCCTTCACAATTCTGTCCTCTAAGGAATGAAAAGTGATGATACAAAGTCTTCCTCCCGGAGCAAGTAAATCAATCAGTTCCTCTAAAGATTCTTTCAGAACTTCCAATTCTCTGTTACATTCAATTCTGATTGCCTGAAAAGTTCTCTTAGAAGGATGTCCGCCATCTGCTCTCATCTTAGCCGGAATTGCCGCTTTGATAATTTCATTAAGCTCTCCCGTCGTTTCAATGAGCTTGTCCGCTCTTGCCTTTACAATGTGCTTTGCAATATTTTTTGCAAATTTATCTTCTCCGTAATCCCGAATTATCCGGAATAATTCCATCTCACTGTACTCATTCACGATATCTTTGGCCGTCAGCGACTGACGCATGTCCATTCGCATATCAAGGCGGGTATCATACCGGTAAGAAAAACCTCTGTCCTGATTATCAAGCTGATAAGAGGAAACCCCCAAATCAAGCATCATACCGTCAATTTTGTCTATACCAAGTCCCGCAAGTACACTCCCGGTATTGCGGTAGTTACTTCTTACTATCGTAATTTTGTCTCCGAACTTTTTAAGTCTCTCTCCCGCTGCCTGTATAGCCGCATCGTCCTGGTCGATTCCGATTAATCTTCCTTTGTCATTTAACCTTCCGGCTATTTCATGGGAATGACCGCCTCCGCCGAGAGTGCCGTCTACATAAATGCCTTCCGGCTTGATATTTAGTCCGTCCACTGTTTCTTTAAGCAAAACAGATGTGTGTTTAAAAACCATCAATAAGCCCTGCCTTTTCTTAAATTCCAATACCAAGCTCTATCATATGCTTGGAAATATCTTCCATATCCTGGTATGTCACAGTGCCTTCCCATCTGTCCTTACTCCAGATTTCTATTCTTCTACCTACACCGATTAACACGGCATCCTTGGTAATATCTGCAAATTCACGAAGCACAGCAGGTATTAAAATTCTCCCCTGTTTGTCCACTTCTACACCGGCTGCTCCTGCTAAGAAGAAACGGGTAAACTGTCTTGCTTCCTTATCCATCATTGGTAATGTATGTAACTTTTCTTCGAAGGCCTGCCACTCTGTATTGTCAAACACGAACAGACAGCCATCCATTCCCTTTGTTACTACAAATTCATCACCTAACACTTCGCGAAATTTGGAGGGAATAATCAGTCTGCCTTTAGCATCTATTGTATGGTTGTACTCTCCCATAAACATATGCATTCGCCCTGCCTTCACCAGTTACTCCATGGTCTGCCACGGAAAGTGATTTACAATTTAAATTCCACCACTTTTAACCACTTGGTTTCACTTTGTACCACTTTCCACCACTTTTAGGATTATTCTACCCCATTTTTATATAGTTTTCAAGTAAAAAAACCTTATTTGTATAAAAAAAATGCACTTTGCAAATGCTTGCAAAGCGCATAAAATCAACATTTTCTATATATTGTGTGTCTCATTTTTCAGATACTACATCTTGAGGTCGTTTTCTATACATTAAAGCGGAACAAAATGACATCCCCATCTTTTACCACATATTCTTTCCCTTCCATTCCAACCAGACCTTTTTCTCTGGCTGCCGCAAGAGAACCATGTTCTAACAAGTCTTTATAATTGACTACCTCTGCCTTAATAAATCCTCTTTCAAAATCGGAATGAATTTTTCCTGCTGCCTGAGGCGCCTTAGTGCCGAGCTTAATAGTCCATGCTCTGGTTTCATCCTCTCCTGCCGTTAAAAAGCTATGCAGTCCAAGCAGACGATAACTTGCCTTAATCAGTTTTTCAAGACCTGATTCGGAAAGTCCCAAATCTTCCAAAAACATGGTTTTTTCATCATCATCCAGTTCAGCAATTTCCTGTTCAATCTGTGCACAGATAACAAATACTTCACTGTCATTTTCTTTTGCAAATTCTCTGACCGCCTTAACCCCTTCATTATCTGCGCCGTCATTGGCAAGGTCATCTTCCGCAACATTGGCAGCGAAGATAACCGGTTTATAAGTAAGAAGATTGTAGGATGCCAAAAGTGCCAGTTCATCTTCATCTTCCGTTTCATAGCTCTTAGCCATCCTGCCCTCTTCCAAATGAGCCTTTAATGCTTCTAATAGTGCCGCCTCCTTTGCTAAAGACTTATCCATTCTGGCAGCCTTTCCTGTCTTGGCAATTCTTCTTTCAAGGATTTCAATATCAGAGAAAATCAATTCCAGATTGATGGTTTCAATGTCACGCATGGGATTGATGCTTCCGTCTACATGCACTACATTCGTATCCTCAAAACAACGAACCACATGTACAATGGCATCTACTTCCCTGATATTGCTAAGGAACTGGTTCCCCAAGCCTTCCCCTTTACTTGCTCCCTTTACAAGACCCGCAATGTCTACAAATTCAATTACAGCCGGTGTCACCTTTTTGGAATGATACATATCTCCCAATAATTTCAGTCTTTCATCCGGCACTGCCACGATACCCACATTGGGATCAATGGTACAAAAAGGATAGTTGGCTGATTCTGCTCCTGCTTTGGTCAGTGAATTAAATAAAGTACTTTTCCCGACGTTGGGAAGGCCCACGATTCCTAGTTTCATTTTCTATATTTCCTCCTTAAAAAGCCTTGTGTTTACGGGCTTTCTGTGATTTTGGTGTTTGGTTATGTACCAATTTATGTACCATTTTATGTACCAATTTCAAGACAAAATAAAAGAGCCCAATACGATATATCATAATATCATAATCAGACTCCTTTTTCAACTCTCAAAAGTTTATCCACACAACTTATATCAAATCATCCATAGTCATACAAGGAAGCTCTTTCTCTTGTCTTAACTGCTTATCATTCGTAAAGAATATATCACATCCACTAACAATAGCAGTCGCAATCTGTA
>CAYWHY010000046.1:0-10930 GCA_964458255.1 uncultured Lachnospiraceae bacterium
GCTTTAATGAAGGACAAAGCATTCCGGGAATTGCCCATGGTGTGGAACTGGTGAGCTGTAAGCAGATTTGACAGGCAAAGCATTTCTATGATAAAGTGCTCGAAATAAATGAGGGGGAGCAGATTGAAGTTGTGCAATTGGAAGGCATTGTATGCAGGTCATGATACCGTAAAGGGAGCGGCGGTAGAAGATAAACAAGATGGTAAAATACAAATGGGAGTTATTCAAATCAAAGTATAAAGATACAATACCGCGATGGAGAATGAAACAAGGGGATATGATATGGTCCAAGAAAACGTCCGCACCCCCTTCTGCTGGATTTAGTTTACCATTTACAACGGACTGATCTGATAATGCCCTGCCGTCCTGATTGGCAAAAAGTGGTTACACTTTCTGATATTGGCAGAAATTTAAGTAGTTATTGAGCGTTGTCTGTAATTCATTCATGATGATTTCTCCTTTGCTATATTTTTTATATTATATTTCCTATTGCATTGTTAGCCATCTGTGTATATAATAGTGTATGTTTGCTAATTTTGAAAAAAAAGTTTAGTATTAGGCTACAGGAGGTGCACTGTGGATATAGGGAAAAAGCTAAAGGAGCTGAGGCTTCAGAATGACCTGACGCTAAATGATTTGGCTTCGCGATGTGAACTGACAAAGGGATTTCTTTCCCAGGTGGAGCATAATCTGACAACACCGAGCATTGCCACACTGGATGATATTTTGGAGGCTCTCGGAACAAATCTGTCGGAATTTTTCCATGAAGAAGAGGAAAAGCAGATTGTGTTTCAGACGCAGGACTTTTTTGTGGATGAGCAGGAGGATTACAAAATAGAATGGGTAATCCCGAATGCCCAAAAGAATCGGATGGAGCCTATTGTATTGACACTTTATCCACATAAGAAGAGTCAGGAATTGTCTGCTCATCAGGGGGAAGAGTTTGGGATTGTGCTGAGAGGCAGTGTGACCTTGGTGCGTGGAAACAAAAAATATAGGCTAAAAGCACAGGAAACCTTTTATCTGGATGGTTCGAAAGGCCATTATTTATATAATCATACAAGCAGTGACACGAAAGTGCTGTGGATTACCACACCACCGATGTTCTAGCAGGAAAGGATATGGGATTAAGATGAAACAAAAGAAATTAATTGAGTTTAAAAATATTGTAAAAAACTTTGACGGTCAGATTGTATTAAAGGGCGTTGACCTTGATATCTATGAAAACGAGTTTGTTACCCTTTTAGGTCCCAGTGGCTGCGGTAAAACAACATTACTCAGAATCCTTGGCGGATTTTTGGATGCGGATGAAGGACAGGTTATTTTTGACGGGGAAGAAATCAGTAAGAAGCCTCCTTATGAAAGAGAGTTAAATACCGTATTCCAGAAATATGCATTATTTCCCCATTTGAATGTTTATGAAAATATTGCATTCGGACTGAAAATTAAGAAAATGAGTAAGGATGTCATCGACCAGAAGGTTATGAAGATGTTAAAGCTGATTGGCTTAGAGGGGTATGAAAATAAAAACACCACATTGCTTTCCGGTGGACAGCAGCAGAGAGTTGCCATAGCAAGAGCTTTGGTAAATGAGCCGAAGGTACTGCTTTTGGATGAGCCTTTGGCGGCACTTGATTTAAAACTGCGTAAGGAAATGCAGTATGAATTAAAGAAAATTCAGCAGGAAGTAGGAATTACATTTATTTTTGTAACACATGATCAGGAAGAGGCATTAACCATGTCAGATAAGATTGTTGTTATGAAAAACGGAGAGATTCAGCAGGTGGGAACGCCGGAAGAGATTTACAATGAGCCTGCTAACCGTTATGTTGCTAATTTTATCGGAGAAAGTAACATTCTGCCGGCTGTTATGTTGGAAGATTATAAAGTGCGTTTTGATGATATTACTTTTGACTGTGTAGATTACGGCTTTAAAGAGAATGAAGAAGTTGACGTGGTGATTCGTCCGGAAGATATTGACATTGTGCCGGTAGAAGAGGGCAAAATGACAGGTGAAGTATTAAGCGTACTGTTTAAAGGCGTACACTACGAGATTATCGTAGAGACGGTTCCCGGTACTACTGTTACCGCCAATATGCATGTTATCAGTAATAATGAAGTCACAAGTGAAAACGGAAAAGAGAAAATCAGTGCCAGCAATTTCTATATGGATATAGAAGATGTGAAAAAAATAGACGATAAGGAAGTAATTGCACGTTCCAATGCCATGGCATGGGATCCGGAAAGTGATGAATATATTTCCATCGCCGGCATTGAATACAATATAAAAGAAGAAATAGGGCAGTATCCGGTAATATTCTCAACGGCAAACGGAACCAGTATTGAGCGTACGATTTTTGTTGTAAATCAGCCTTTTGTTAAGAATGAAAAGGCAAATGAAGCGGTTATGGCATTTAACTTCTTTAAAACAGTTGATGAAATTCAGGAATCCCAGACATTGGATGTTGATATTATCACGTGGGCCAGCGCACAGGGATGGAAGTTAAGTGATGAGAGCCAGAGTGTAGAAATTTTTGTAGACTATGATTTCGAACCGGAAAATATAGCGGAAGGTATATACAAAGTGACATTCTCTACCACAGGGCGAGAGTTTAAGTTACATACAACGGATTATACGGAGGTTGGTCAGGAGGTCGGACTGACATTCTTCCCGGAAGATATTCACGTTATGTCAAGGAAGGTATTTTAAATGAAAAGATTTGCACAATTAGCAATTCCCTATATTGTATGGGCGGCAATGATGCTGGTTTTGCCGATGGCACTTATTACCCTATATTCGTTTACGGAGCCGGGCAACAGCATTATTTCCTTTTCCTTTACATTGGACCACTATATCAAGTTTTTTACCGACCCTGACTTTTTGCTGATATTGTGGCGTTCCTTAATGATTGCATTAAAGACTACGGTAATTTGCCTTTTAATCGGATATCCGATTGCATACTTCATTGCTAAGAGCAGTGAAAAAATGCAGAACATTCTGGTATTATGTATTACGATACCGACATGGATTAATGCGTTGGTAAGAACCTATGCGTGGATTGGACTTTTAAGCAAGGACGGCCTTTTACAGCAGATTCTCAGCTTTTTCGGTCTGGGAGAAACAGAGCTTTTGTATACGGAAGCGGCTGTACTCCTTGGAATGGTATATAACTTTTTGCCATTTATGATATTGCAGATACATACATCCCTTTGTAAAATGGATAATTCATTATTGCAGGCGAGTGCCGATTTGGGTGCCAATCCGAAACAGGCATTTTTGCGTGTAACACTTCCCCTTTCCTTGCCGGGAGTGATTAATGGAATTACACTGGTATTTTTGCCTGCGGTAAGCTCCTTCTTTATTCCCAAGCTTTTAGGCGGAGGGCAGTACTTCCTTGTTGGTAATATGATTGAAAATCAGTTTATTACGGTGGGAGAGTGGAATTTCGGAAGTGCCATTTCCGTGATTATGGCTATTATCATGATGCTTATGATGATGGCTGTGCGCAAGGTGGAAGTTCACAATCAGGGCGGAAAGGAGGAGTAGTCATTTATGAAAAAAGAAAAAAACTCCAAAGGCAGCAATGTCTTAGGCAAAGTGTTACTTGTGTTAATGATTATTTTCTTTTATCTTCCGATTGTGTATATGATTATCTTTTCTTTTAATGAAGGAAAGTCACTTACCAATTTTACGGGTTTTTCCCTGCGCTGGTATGAGCATATGCTGGAATCAGGAGATATGATGGAAGCACTGTATACTACTTTCAGTGTTGCACTGATTGCTACCTTTATATCTACGATAGTGGGAACTGTTACGGCAATCGGACTTAGCAAATCCAGAAAAATTGTGCGTGATATGATGGGACAGATAAATAATCTGCCGATGATGAATCCGGAAATTGTTACGGCAATCGGGCTTATGCTGCTCTTTATTACCTTTAAGGTAGAAAAGGGATATGTGACGATGCTATTGGCACATATCGCGTTTTGTATCCCTTATGTAATTTTGTCTGTCATGCCGAAGGTTCGTTCCCTTGATCCGAATCTGGCGGATGCGGCTCTTGATTTGGGGGCTACGCCGATGCAGACATTAACAAAAGTAATTGTACCGCAGATTACTCCGGGTATTCTTTCAGGAGCGTTAATTGCGTTTACCATGTCAATTGACGATTTTATTATTTCTTACTTTGTTACAGGAAGCGGTGTGAAAAACTTAAGTATCATGGTTTATACCATGAGTAAGCGCATCAATCCCAGTATTAATGCGGTTTCAACTTTGGTGGTTGTTATCATTACCGTGGCACTTGTCATTATCAATGTCATGCCGATGGCTATGGCAAAGCGTGAGAAGAAGGAAGAAATCAGTAAGAAGAAGGTATTGGTACCGGGAATTGCGGCGGCTCTCATTCTGGCAGGTGTGTTACTTGTTTTTGGTATGCAACGTGAAATTTCGCAAGCACCTTTCGCAGGTCAGACTTTATATGTATATATGCCGGGAGAGTACATAGGTGAAAATGTAGTTCCCGACTTTGAAGAACAGACAGGCGCAACAGTTGTGATGGAAAACTTTGATTCCAACGAACAAATGTATATTAAAGTGGCAAACGGGGAAACCTATGATATTCTGATACCCAGCGACTATATGATTCAGAGATTGATGGACGAGAATTATCTGCAAACAATTGATGTGTCTTTGATAGAAAATTTTGAGGAACTGGATGATGCTGTTAAGGGAGTAGCTTTTGATCCTGAGGACGAGTATTCTGTTTCTTATTTCTGGGGAACGGTAGGAATTGTTTATGACAGGACCAAAGTGAGTATGGAAGATTTGGAAAAAGAAGGCTATGGTATTTTCCTGAATGAAAGGTATAAGGGAGATATATACTTGTATGATTCTGAACGTGACTCCTTTATGATGGCACTGAAGGACTTGGGATATTCCATGAATACGGAAAGTGAAGAGGAATTGCAGGAGGCATACGAATGGCTGGTACAGTGTGTTGAGACGATGGAACCGGAAATTGTAACAGATGAAATTATCGATAATATGGCACAGGGAAGAAAAGCGCTAGGCTTATGCTATTCCGGTGATGCCACTTATATTATGAGTGAAAATGAAAATATGGGCTTTTATCTGCCCAAGGAAGGAACGAACCTTTGGTACGACTCCATGGTGATTCCGAAAAATGCAGAAAACATAGAGCTTGCTTATGAATTTATGAATTTTGTCAGTTCCTATGATTATGCTTATGATAATTCCGGTTATGTAGGATATACCTCTCCCAATACGGAGGCTGTAGAAGCATTGTACGGAGAAGGCGGAGATTTTGAAGGAATTAATGCTTACGTTCCGAGAACAGACAATGAAAATGATGAAGTATTCGTCTATAATGAAGAAACGAGAAAAATCATTGCCAATATGTGGAGCAAGGTAAAAATTGCTGCAAGTAATGCAAACTAAAATCGGGTAATAAAAAGTTTATAAATATTTTAGAAAACGATTAGCACTCACTTCTTGACAGTGCTAACAACGAGTGATATATTCGGGTTAGAGTAAGAAAAAGACATGAGTAAAGGAGGAGTGTTTATGAATATTAATAAGTTTACGCAGAAATCCTTACAGGCAGTGGAAGGATGTCAGAAGCTTGCCTGCGAGTACGGTAATCAGGAAATTGAGCAGGAACATTTGCTTTACAGTCTGCTTACGATGGAAGACAGCCTCATAGCCAAATTGATTGAAAAGATGGAGATACAGCTTCCATATTTTATGAATAAATCAGAGGAGGCTGTCAGCAGACGTACTAAGGTACAGGGCGGGCAGCCCTATGTTGGTCAGGATTTGAATAAGGTGCTGATTTCCGCAGAGGATGAATTAAAGGTTTTTGGGGACGAATACGTATCTGTAGAGCATTTATTTCTTGCCATGATGAAACATCCCAATAAGGCAATGAAGGAATTGTTCAGGGAATTCGGCATTACGAGAGAACGCTTTTTGCAGGCACTTTCCACGGTAAGAGGCAATCAGCGTGTAACAAGCGATAATCCGGAAGCAACCTATGATACGCTTACCAAGTATGGTCAGGAATTGGTGGAAAAAGCCCGTGAGCAGAAGCTTGACCCTGTTATCGGAAGAGATAATGAGATTAGGAATGTAATTCGTATCTTGTCAAGAAAAACAAAGAACAATCCCGTTCTTATCGGTGAACCGGGTGTAGGTAAAACTGCCGTTGTGGAAGGGCTTGCACAGAGAATTGTGAAGGGTGATGTGCCACAGGGCCTTAAGGATAAAAAAATTTTTGCATTAGATATGGGTGCGTTGGTTGCAGGAGCCAAATATCGCGGTGAGTTTGAAGAGCGTCTGAAAGCAGTGCTTGAGGAGGTAAAAAACAGTGATGGACAGATTATTCTGTTTATTGATGAGCTTCATACAATCGTAGGAGCAGGGAAAACGGATGGTGCACTGGATGCGGGGAATATGTTAAAACCCATGCTTGCAAGAGGTGAGCTTCACTGTATCGGAGCAACAACGCTGGATGAATACAGACAGTATATTGAAAAAGATGCGGCACTGGAAAGAAGGTTTCAGCCGGTTATGGTAGAAGAGCCGACTGTGGAAGATACGATATCCATTCTTCGGGGGTTGAAAGACCGTTATGAGGTATATCATGGTGTAAAAATTATGGATAATGCTTTGGTAAGTGCGGCAGTGCTTTCCCATCGTTATATTTCAGACCGTTTTTTGCCCGATAAGGCCATTGACCTTGTGGACGAAGCATGTGCACTTATTAAGACAGAGCTGGATTCCATGCCGACAGAGCTTGATGAAATGCGGCGCAGGGTAATGCAGATGGAAATTGAAGAGACGGCATTAAAAAAAGAAAACGACAGATTAAGTCAGGAACGGCTTGATGATTTGAGAAAAGAACTGGCTGAGCTTAGGGATGAGTTTAACAACCGCATGGCACAGTGGGAGAATGAAAAGGCTTCCGTTGAGAAACTTTCCAAGCTCCGTGAAGAAATTGAAGATATTAATTCACAGATACAGATTGCCCAAAGAAAAGGCGATTATGAGAAAGCAGGTGAGCTTAGCTACAGTACTCTGCCCAATTTGAAAAAGCAACTGGAAATTGAGGAAGAGCAGGTAAAGAACAAGGATTTATCTTTAGTGCATGAAAGTGTATCGGAGGAAGAAATTGCAAAGATTATATCCAGATGGACCGGTATTCCCGTTGCCAAGCTGACGGAGAGCGAAAGAAACAAAACGCTGCATTTGGATGAGGAACTGCACAAACGTGTAGTGGGACAGGATGAAGGCGTTACTAAGGTAACAGAGGCCATCATTCGTTCCAAGGCAGGAATCAAAGACCCTACCAAGCCTATCGGTTCTTTCTTGTTTTTGGGACCTACCGGTGTAGGAAAAACCGAACTTGCGAAATCCCTTGCGGCAGCACTCTTTGATGACGAAAGTAACATGGTGCGTATTGATATGAGCGAATATATGGAAAAATATTCCGTATCCCGTTTAATTGGAGCACCTCCCGGATATGTAGGTTATGAGGAAGGCGGACAGCTGACAGAAGCAGTCAGAAGAAAGCCATATTCCGTAGTTCTGTTTGATGAAGTAGAAAAAGCGCACCCGGATGTGTTTAATGTACTTTTGCAGGTACTTGATGACGGACGTATTACGGATTCGCAGGGAAGGTGCGTGGACTTCAAGAATACTATTTTGATTATGACTTCCAATATAGGTGCATCTTACCTGCTGGAGGGAATTGACACGGATGGTCACATCAAGGAAGAGGCGGAAAAGATGGTTATGGAAGAACTGCGTGCTCATTTCAGACCGGAGTTTTTGAACAGACTGGATGAAACGATTCTGTTTAAGCCTTTGTCCAAGGAAAATATTGGTGGTATTATTAAGCTGATTATTAACGACCTTAACAGAAGGTTAGAGGATAAGGAACTTAAGGTGGCACTTTCTGAGGAAGCGGAGAGCTTTATTGTCCTTAATGCGTATGATCCCGTTTATGGGGCAAGACCGCTGAAGCGTTATATTCAAAAGTATGTGGAAACGCTTTCCGCCAAGCTTATCCTGGCAGATGAAGTGCAGCAGGGAGATACCATTTGGATTGATATATCAGATGGAGAACTTACGGCAGGTGTCAGATAAGACCCTGAAAATTCCTTTTTGTGTTGAATAGAATACTGCTTTGGGATATACTATTAACGTACGAATTTACAACAAAAGATAAATAACATCACAGGGAAATTGACATAAAGGAGTAGTTACGGGTGACAGAGCAGTTAAACAATGAAGAAGAAATCAGAGAACACCGGCGCAGCAGGCGGCTTCAGGAAATGAAACATCAGAAGGAACTTCAGCTGCAGAGACGAAAAATGCTGAAAAAATATGCACCGGCAGTGTTAGGGACTTTTGTACTGATAATTGTGGTGGTGAATATATGGCTGCGCAGCACAGAAAATAAGGATACTGAAAATCAGAAATTAACAGAAGGACAACGGTTGGCAGAAACACAACAATTGGAAAATTTGCAACAGGAAGAAACATACCGGGGAAAATCAGGTATTAATGGAGAGCTGCAAAATGCTCTCCGTACTGCTCTTTCAAACCAAGTGGCACAAAAGGTATATTATGCGGAAGAGACGGAGAATACCAAGTCTTTTAACGCGGAAGTAGTAAGTAATTATGGTGTTTTTATTGATTTGGAGAGCAATACCATTCTTGCACAGAGAAACGGGAAAGATAGAATTAATCCGGCATCCATGACGAAGGTTCTTACAGTACTGGTAGCAGCAGAGCATATAGAAAATCCGGATGATACCTTTACCATGACGCTTGATATTACGGATTATGGTTTCGTACATGATTGCAGCAGTGTTGGTTTTTCGGAAAATGAAGAAGTTACCGTTCGCGACTTATTCTACGGAACCATACTCCCTTCCGGAGCAGATGCGGCTGTGGGTCTTGCCACTTATGTGGCGGGCAGTCAGGAAGCTTTTGTGGAAATGATGAATGAAAAGCTGAAGGAATTGGGGCTTTCTGATACGGCACACATGACCAATTGCGTAGGGATTTACGACCCGAATCATTATTGCACACCTTACGATATGGCGATAATTATGGAAGCGGCAATTGATAATGAATTGTGTCGTACAATTATGAATACCCGTACCTATACAACTTCGGAAACGGAGCAGCACCCTGAAGGAATTACGGTCTCTAACTGGTTTATGAGAAGGATTGAAGATAAAGATACCGGTGGCGAGATTATCTGTGGAAAAACAGGCTATGTGGTAGAGTCCGGAAGCTGTGCAGTAAGCTATGGGAAAGATGATAACGGAAAAGAGTATGTCTGTGTGACGGCAGATGCAAACAGCAGCTGGCGTTGTATTTATGATCATGTGGCATTGTACAGTCAGTTTTCGACGGCAAAGGAGGATACTATAAATGATACCGAAGGATCCGGTAATGCTACTTAGCTTTTTAAATTTAAAATTGCGTGATTTCTATTCGTGTCTTGATGTGTTGTGTGAGGATTTGGATATCAGTCAGAGCGAGATAGAGGAAAAAATGAAATTAATTGGTTATAGCTACGACAGGGATAGCAATCAGTTTATGTGACATTTGGAGGAAAACGATATGCTGATATGGGAAGAGTTCTGCATAGGGACTCTTCTTTTTGCATATAAATGTAAGTAAATAATGTTGGTAAATCGGGTGAATATGAGCTTTAGAAAGAGAATCATCGCCTGTATTATGGTATTGTTTTTTCTTGCAGTTATCTATTTTGCAGGGTGGCTACAGCAGCAGGAAAAAGTGCCCGTCATGGGAAAAATTTTTGAAGAGAAAAAAAGAATTGCACTTACTTTTGATGACGGTCCGCATCCTTATTATACGGAACAATTGCTTGACGGATTGAAAGAGCGTGGCGTTAAGGCTACTTTTTTTGTTACGGGAGAGCATGCAAAATTACATCCTGACATAATAAGAAGAATGAGCGAGGAAGGTCACATGATCGGAAATCATACATACAGTCATATCCAACTGAGCAATTCTAACAGGGGAAAATTTAAAGAAGAATTGATTCAGACCAATCAGGTGATTGAAGAGATAACGGGGAAAGAGGTTGTTTATGTTCGTCCGCCCTATGGAAGCTGGGATAAAACACTTGAGAAAGAGCTTAACATGTTTCCGGTGCTCTGGACGGTAGATCCGCTTGATTGGTGTTCGGACAATGTGGACTGTATTACAAGGAAGATTGTATCAAAGGTAAAAGAAAATGATATTATTCTTATGCATGATTATTATCCTTCCACAATTACTGCCGCACTTAAGGTGGTGGACGAACTGCAGAAAGAGGGATATGAGTTTGTAACAGTGGAAGAAATTCTGTTTGATTAACTTTTCGAAAATTTCTTGGCATAAGAATAAAGATACGATATAATAAAAGATACGAGTAAATACAATAAGGAATAAGAAAAATGGATTTGTTTGAATACATGCGTTCCACCAATATGGAGAAAGAAGCGCCTTTGGCAGCGAGAATCAGACCGACAATCTTAGAGGAAGTGGTAGGACAACAACATATTATCGGTAAGGACAAGCTGCTTTATCGTGCTATTAAAGCGGACAAGCTTAGTTCGCTTATTTTTTACGGACCGCCAGGAACAGGAAAAACAACATTGGCTAAGGTAATTGCCAATACTACCAGTGCGGAGTTTACACAGATTAACGCTACCGTAGCCGGTAAAAAGGATATGGAAGAGGTAGTAAGCGGAGCCAAAAACACGCAGGGAATGTATGGGAAAAAAACAATACTGTTTATAGATGAAATCCATCGTTTTAACAAGGGACAGCAGGATTATCTGCTTCCTTTTGTAGAAGACGGAACCATTATTCTCATTGGAG
>CAYWHY010000047.1:0-10739 GCA_964458255.1 uncultured Lachnospiraceae bacterium
GTTATCAGGTTTGCCGTGAAATCCGTGCCAAATCTTCCACGCCTATCATCATGCTTTCTGCTAAAGGAGAAATTTTTGATAAGGTTCTGGGACTGGAGCTTGGTGCTGATGACTACATGGAAAAGCCTTTTGACTCCAAAGAGCTGGTTGCCCGTGTGAAGGCAGTGCTTCGAAGATATAAACCTGCTCCTGTTATACCGCAGACCCCCGATATTAAATGTGTGGAATACCCCGACCTTACCGTTAATCAGACCAATTACTCCGTTGTATACATGGGAAAACCCGTCGATATGCCACCGAAAGAGCTGGAACTGTTATATTTTTTGGCATCATCTCCCAACCATGTATTTACCAGAGAACAGCTCCTCGATCAGATTTGGGGATATGAATATATTGGTGATACCAGAACAGTAGACGTTCACATCAAACGTCTCCGTGAAAAAATCAATGACCATGCCAACTGGCGCATTGCCACTATTTGGGGTATCGGTTACAAATTTGAGGTGCGTGAATGAGAAAGACTCTCTACTTAAAATTTCTTTTGGCTTATTTAATTTTTGGTATTTTTGGATTTATTGTAGTGGCCACCTTTGTTGACAACATGACTATGGAACATTTAAAACGGGAACGGGCTGATGCTCTTTATAAGGAAGCCACTCTGATTGCCAACACATATGCCGCGGATTTGTACGACAGCGAAGCATCGCTTGATACGGTAAAAAAACAATTAGATGCCTTGGATACTTATCTTTCAGCCACTTTATGGATTATCAATCCTTCCGGACGAATGGTTTTAAATTCACAGACACCGCTGGATTTGGAAAATGATACCGTTATCAAAGGATTTGACCCAACCGTTACCGGAGATTCCCATTACACGGTGGGAAACTTTTTTAACAGTTTTAATGAGGCGCAGCTCAGCGTTTTTGCTCCCATCACCTCTGCTTATAAAGTAAGAGGCTATGTGGTAATTCATTATCCTATGAGTCATCTGGAAGCTTCCTGTAACAGTCTGCTAAATATTTCTTATCTGATGCTGCTTATTTTGTTTTTACTGTCTTTAATTATTTTAATTTTTTTTACGGAAATGGTATATCTTCCGCTTCGAAAGATTACAGAAGCAACTGAACAATATGCTGCCGGCAATATGCATTATGAATTTCAGGTGGAAAGTGAAGATGAAATCGGTTATCTGGCTGCCTCCCTTAATTACATGGCCAGTGAAATTGCCCGTGCCGAGGATGACCAAAAAAAATTTGTTGCCAATGTATCGCATGACTTCCGCTCTCCGCTTACTTCTATTAAAGGGTATCTGGAAGCCATGCTTGACGGCACCATTCCCAATGAGTTACATGAAAAATACTTAAATATTGTTCTGAATGAAACAGACCGTCTGACCAGGCTTACAAACAGTCTCCTGACTTTAAACAACTTAAACACCAAAGGTATGATGCTCGACAAAAGCATTTTCGATATCAACCGTATCATACGCAACACGGCTGCTTCCTTTGAGGGTACCTGTAAGCGAAAAACCATTGCCATTGAACTGATTTTAACCGGTGATGAGCTTTTTGTATCAGCAGACATCGGTAAAATCCAGCAGGTTCTTTATAACCTTTTGGATAACGCCATTAAATTCAGTCATCAGGATTCCATTATTAAGATTGAGACCACCGAGAAGCATAACAAAATTTTTGTATCCGTAAAGGATAGCGGTATCGGTATTCCCAAGGATGATTTAAAATTGATTTGGGATCGTTTTTATAAATCGGATTTATCCCGCGGCAAGGATAAAAAAGGAACCGGTCTGGGGCTTTCCATTGCGAGGGAAATTATTCACGCCCACGGAGAACATATCAATGTGATCAGT
This sequence comes from uncultured Lachnospiraceae bacterium, assembly GCA_964458255.1. GTDB lineage: Bacteria > Bacillota > Clostridia > Lachnospirales > Lachnospiraceae > Suilimivivens. The sequence continues at coordinate 1,871 of CAYWHY010000047.1, forward strand.
ACGCAGGGCGTCGGAACAGAATTTATCTTCTCACTGCCTGTAGAAGATACCGATGAAGATTAACAGAAAGGATTTTAAAATGCATATTATATTACATCAGCCGGAAATACCGGCCAATACGGGAAATATCGGAAGAACCTGTGTAGCTACAGGTACCGGTCTTCACTTAATTGAACCTTTGGGATTTCGTCTTAACGAAAAAGAAATCAAGCGTGCCGGAATGGATTATTGGGAGCACCTTAATGTAAACAGATATATGAATTTTGAAGAATTTAAACAGTTACATCCGGATGCCAAAATCTGGATGGCAACCACCAAGGCGAAGCACGTCTATACCGACGTAAGCTTCGGTCCTGATGACTTTATTATGTTTGGCAAAGAAAGTGCCGGCATTCCGGAGGAAATTCTGGTGGACTACGAGGAGACCTGTATCAGAATTCCCATGCTTCCGGAAATACGTTCCTTAAATCTTTCCAATTCTGTGGCAATTGTTCTCTACGAAGCACTTCGCCAACAAAGCTTTTCCAGGATGCAGCTGGAAGGTGAACTGCACAGACTTCACTGGAAGGAATAAATACTTACTTTTGTTCCTCCCGAAGTCTTGCGATAAACGCAGCTATCTTTTCCATCGCAATTTTTAAATTATCCAAAGAGTAGGCATAGGAAATTCGAAGGAAGCCTTCACCACAGGCACCAAAAGCCGTACCGGGAACAACCGCTACCTTTTCCTCCCTTAAAAGCCTCTCCGCAAACTCATCACTTGTCATTCCGAATTCCTTAATGCAGGGGAATACGTAAAACGCACCATACGGCTCAAAACACGTAAGGCCCATCTCTTTAAAAGCATGCATCAGATATCTTCTTCTCTGATTATATGACTCACGCATATGAGCCACATCATCATCACCGTTTCTGAGTGCTTCTACTGCAGCATACTGACTGGTCGTGGGGGCACACATAATTGCAAACTGATGAATCTTGGTCATCTGCTCCATAATCACAGCAGGGGCACAGGCATAACCGAGTCTCCATCCCGTCATGGCATACGCTTTTGAAAATCCGTTGATAAGTACGCATCTTTCCTGCATACCGGGCAGGCTTACAATTGACACATGCTTGTCTTTATAGCTAAGCTCCGAATATATTTCATCAGTAATTACAAAAATATCTTTCTCAAGAATGACTTCAGCGATTGCCTCTAAATCCTTCTTCTCCATGATGGCACCGGTCGGATTATTGGGAAACGGTAAAATTAAAACCTTGGTTTTTTCGGTAATCGCATCCCGAAGCTCCTGTGCTGTCAGTCTGAATTCATTTTCTTCCTTAAGCTCAATGATAACCGGCTTTGCATCTGCCAAAATGGCACACGGCTCATAGGATACATAACTGGGCTGAGGAATCAAAACTTCTTCACCCGGATTTATCATGGCACGGAGTGCAAGGTCAATAGCCTCTGAACCGCCGACCGTAACCAATACTTCACGAATGGGATCATAGGAAACACCCTGTGTTCTTTTTATATATCCGGTAATCTCATTTCTTAAATCCTTAAGACCTGCATTGGAGGTATAAAAGGTTCTTCCTTTCTCCAAAGAATAAATGCCCTCATCCCTGATTCGCCATGGCGTATCAAAATCAGGCTCTCCCACTCCAAGCGAAATGGCATCCTCCATTTCACTTACAATATCAAAAAACTTGCGGATACCGGAGGGCTTAATATCCACAATTTTATCTGCTAACGGATTTCTCACGGTGACACCTTCTCCCTTGTATCTTCAATTTTATGTAAAATAGTTCCATGGTCTTTGTACTTTTTCAAAATAAAATGCGTCGCTGTGCTCAGCACACCATCTAAGGTAGAAAGCTTATCAGATACAAAGCTGGAAACCGCTTTTAAAGATTTTCCTTCCAATGTTACCATAAGATCATAACCGCCGGAAATCAGATATACACTATTTACCTCGGGATATTTGTAAATTCTTTCGGCAATATTATCATAGCCCCGTCCTCTCTGCGGAGTAATACGTACTTCAATTAAAGCTGTTACTTTTTCAATAGAGGTCTGCTCCCAGTCAATCATGGTATGATAGCCACAGATAACACCTTCTTCTTCCAGCGTCTTTAATTCATTGGCAACATCAATTTCCTCCACACCCAGTATAACCGCCAGCTCTTTTATATCAATACGGCTGTTCTTTTCAATAATGGATAAAATCTGTTCTCTCATATTCTCTGTCATCCTTTCCGTTCACCTGACACATTTTTATGCAGGCGCAAAATTAATCTTATATATTTCATCGGTTTTAGCAGGCTCTAAGAATCTCTTCTCGTCCTCATTTAAAACCACTTTATCATTTCCTTTCATTGTCTTACCGATAACTGCGGAAACAATACCTTTCTTTTCCAGCTCTTCTGCCAGTTCATCACCATTTTCCGTAACAATAAGAAGACTTCCTCCCGATAATAATTCATAAGGATTTAAGTCAAAAAATTCACAGATTTCTATGGTTTCCTGCCTGACCGGTATTTTCTTTAAATCAATGGATAGTCCAACGCCCATACGCTTTGCAAGTTCATACAAAGCACCAAACACTCCGCCTCCTCTTACGTCATGCATGGTATAAACGCCGGACTTAAGGGCGGTGGCTGCCTCCGGAAGGATTGATAAATACTGTTCAAAATTCTGTGCCGCATGCACAATGGAATGGGGATATCCGGTAAGCAGCTCCTTTTCTTTTTCCCCGGCCAGAATGACCGTTCCTTCCAGGCCAATCCATTTTGTCATTACTACATCCAAACCAATGTTATCAGATTTCTCAGTCTGTGTATTTTCAAATGGTTCTCCTAATGCCGTAACTGTAATAATCGGTGTCATAACCTTATCCGTGACCTCTGTATGCCCACCTGCTATGCAGATATCCATTTCTTCACAAGCCTCATCCAGCTGCTTCATGATCCTCTGCAGTGCCTGTTCGGGCAGGTTCTCCGGCAAAGTCAGTGCCAGCGTCACAGTATGTGCCTTTGCACCACCGGCTGCCAGATTATTTACTGCTGCATACACGGCTAATTTCCCTGCGTTTGCCACCGGCAATGTCATTGTCTGTGAGGACACTGCCAGTCTGTCTCCATGATGCCTTAAAAAAGCACAGTCTTCCCCTATCCCTGCGCCTTTTAATATCTTATCATTTCTTTTATGAATGTATTTTAAAACGGAACGTTTCAATACGCTTTCGGTTATTTTCCCTTTTTTCATTATAAAACCTCTATTGTATCGGAACCTGCAAAGGTTCCTGAACCGAAGCCTCAGGTACAGGAGCTTCCTGTGCAGGTGGCATTGCTGCGGCAGCAAGCGCCGCAGCAACATTTTTCACATGGTCAATATTATTTGTCGCAATCGCAGCCATGATCTCATTATACGCATTAGGGTCTGCTGTTGCAACGCCTACCGTTGCTGTTCTGGGAGCCATTGCATAGCTGCTGGAATTAACCTTTTCGCGCTTTACTTCCTCTCCGTTTTCATAAATTATTTTCCAAAGATTCGCTTTATATCCGATATGTGCCGACTGCACAGAGACTTCTCCGACAGGCAATGCTTCATTCACATAAATCACTTCCGTATCGGGGTAGGTCTGACTTATTACTTCACTCTTATACGCAACACTATGGCTTCCGGGTCTTTCCTCTTCGCCATAAATATTAAATACTATCTGCTTGTCATCCGTTGTGTATCCCTCTATATAAATAGGGGCCTGCGTGTTATTGACAAACTTAAAATCCTTCCCTGACGATTCCGAAATTGCCGCATCAGCAGAAGGCGATACATAAGTTACTATCATGGAATGGTTATGTCTTTCCGTGACCTCGAGCTCTGCTAAAAGGACGGCATTATAAAGGGTAGTGGATACCTGACAAATGCCCCCGCCAAGACTGTCTACCACTCGTCCGTTCAAATAAGAACCGGCCATATAATATCCGTTTTCCACTGAAAAAGGAGCCACAGCCTCATAACAGGAAAATTCTTCCCCCGGATATAAAGTAATACCGTTAATCAGCTCACATCCGTTCCTTACATTGGCACTTCTGGAGGAATTAGATGTCTTGAAACTGGTAGAAAATGTTCCCAATACATCTTTTACCCTTTTTAAATCCTCCTCGCCGAAAGAAAGCTCCTGCGTCACAGCAACCAATGCAACAGAATCATCCTGACCGTCCCATTCTTCTACAAAATATTCATATATCCTGTTAAGCGAAGCTTCCTCATCAATCACACAACCGGTCTGACCTTTTTCAATAATAAACTCATCATTTACTCTTTTAAGTGTGGGATTTTTTGCTTCAACATTATAAATGGAGCATTTCTCTTTCAAAACATTTTTTAAAAGCTGCTTATCTATGTCAAATTCCAGTTCAAAAACTTTATTTTCAAACTGTAAATCCTTTTTCGTTTTGTAACGTTGTACAATATTGCCTTTCTGTCCGATGGCGGCTGCTTCGGTTATAATTTCCCTGTTACTCCAAAAAAAACCGATATCTGCAGGCGTAATGATTACTTCCCCTTCATGAACCGCAACCAGTTTAATATTTTTCCCCATAAGCTGATTTACATACTCATCAATCAATGCCTCTGCTTCTGCAGCTGTTTTCCCTTCCATCGGCATATCTTCTATATAAATTCCTGCAAGAATTTTTTTCTCTTCCTGTGCCTGCACCTGAAGATTAAAACTACCAAAAACAAGTAACACAAACCCAAGAGTTGCAAATCCTCTTCTCAAATTTTTCATACTGACTCCCCGCATATTACCGTAATACCGGTCCAAAACTTCTCCCCGATATAATTGCATTAATAGATAAAATATGATAAAGTTGGTATTATCATAGCCATTACCAAAAGAATTATTATAATTGAAGAAATTATCTTTTTACTTTTTTTCGTATGAAAATTAAACATGCTATGTCCTCACCTTTCGTCTTATTGTTACTGCTCACGATTTTTTTCTTATGAAAGGATATTATATATGAAGTTTCCCTTTTTTGCAAGTTTTATCGTATTATGTCTTGTAGTCTGCCATGAAATGAACAGAGGCAAAAAAAATGAACAAAAATCCATGGATTCTTTCTGGCAAAAAGAGTTTTCTGCCAACAGAACAAGACGCAAACCCTTAGACGATTTAAGCTATATCAGGATTCCTCTTGATTCCTTTCCCATGAACATTCTTAATGATGACCCCGTCATTTCCGAATATCAGGAAACTCTGACCAAGCTATCAACGGAACCGATTGTAAATCTGACAGGTATCAGCAATACCGATTTAAAGTTAAAATACGGAGCTCCTAACATCAATCTTCTTTCCGATTATGATCAGCGCTATACCACTCTGGTCAGAACTCTGCAAAGCTTTGGTAAGGCTCTTTACGAAAAAGGCTATGTGACAGAAGCCTGCACCGTTCTTGAGTTTGCTGTTTCTACCCATACTGACATCAGTGCCACTTATAAGCTGCTGGTAACTATCTATAAAGAGCAGGGTAACGCAGATAAAGCAGGCAATCTGCTTCCTATTGCCCGGGAATTAAATTCCCCTCTTAAAAACAGTATTATCAAAATACTGGAGGATGCATAAACCGGTCTCATTGTGTGTCGGCCTGTCTACTTTCATAGTCTTCTATCAGTTTATGCATGTCAGTTCATTTATATAACCGTCTTATCGTGCAAAAAGCGTATCAGACATTCTCTATGGCTGATACGCTTTGTTTTTATTTCCAAAATTTCTTTTTCTTTCCTTCTTTTCCGGTTTCTTTCTTGTCCTGACTGAGATTTTGTGCCGCATTTAAGCTGTCACCTGTAAGTGCATCAAACTGTTTGAGCAATTCCTTTGCTTCTCCTGACAGCTTCTCCGGTGTTTCTACTACCAGGGTAACATAATGGTCACCACGCACCTCTTTATTTCTGAGAGACGGCACGCCTTTCCCCTTTAATCTTACCTTCGTATCCGTCTGTGTTCCTGCTTTTACTTCATAAATGACTTTTCCGTCAACGGTATCTACCACTACATCACCACCCAGTGCTGCCACCGCATAGGACATGGGAACCGTTGAATAAATATTGTAATCCTGTCTTTGGAAAATAGGATGACGGGCTACCACCACTTCTACCAGCAAATCTCCTCTGGGACCTCCATTGATTCCCGGTTCTCCCTTTTCTCTAATACGGACGCTCTGCCCGTTATCAATACCGGCAGGAATAGATACCTGTATCTTCTTACGGTTTGCAATAAATCCGGTACCATGACAATCTGTACATTTTTCTTTAATCACTTTACCTGTACCACTACATTCCGGACAGGTCTGCACATTTCTCACTGTGCCAAAGAAAGACTGCTGGGTAAATACCACCTGACCTTTACCACCGCATTTCTGACATGTTTCAGGACTGGTACCCGGTTTTGCTCCGGAGCCATGGCAGGTTTTACATTCATCCTTTAAAGTGAGCTCAATTTCTTTATCTACACCAAAAACAGCTTCTTCAAAGGTAATACGCACGCTGGTACGGATATTGGCGCCTTTCATGGGACCATTGTTATTTCTTCTGCTTCTTCCGCCACCGAAAAAATCACCAAAAATATCACCAAAAATATCGCTAAAATCCGCGCTGTTGAAATCAAACCCGCCGAAGTCACCCGCTCCTCCTGCTCCTCCTTCAAAAGCGGCATGACCAAACTGGTCATACTGTCTTCTTTTTTCGGGGTCACTTAAGATAGCATATGCCTCGGAAGCCTCTTTGAATTTCTTTTCAGCTTCGGCATCCCCTGGATTCATATCCGGATGATATTTTTTGGCAAGTACCCTGTATGCTTTTTTTATGGCTGCATCATCTGCACTTTTCTCTATCCCAAGAACTTCATAATAATCACGTTTCTGTTCTGCCATACTGTTCCTCCCGCCCTCCGGGCACACAACATGCCGCCTGTCGGCGGCACCCTGCAATTTTTATACCACTTGGAAGAATGTCTCTTTGAAAACATTCTTCGCAAGAAAGCTTTTGTTTTCCGGGGTGGTGTTCTATGCCACCCCGGAAGAACTCTTTCTCATTTATACTTCTCTGTAGTCTCCATCCACTACATCATCTGCCGGTTCAGCTCCCATATCGGGACCTGCCTGACCGCCCATACCACTCATGTCCGGGCCTTCACCACCCTGTGCCTGCTGCATATTTTCATACATCTTTGTGAAGAGTGCCTGTGCACTATTAGTCAGTTTTTCTTTTGCAACCTTTAACTCGTCGATATCACTGTCAGACATTTCCTGATCCTTAGTTCTTTCAAGAATTGCTTTTACGGCAGCTACATCTGCTTCTACCTCCGACTTAGCGGATGCATCAATCTTATCACCCACTTCATTAAGTGCTTTTTCTGTCTGGAATACAAATGCATCTGCATCATTTCTTACGTCGATGGCTTCTTTTCTCTTCTTATCCTGTGCTTCAAATTCAGCTGCTTCCTTAACTGCTCTGTCGATTTCATCATCAGACATGTTGGAACCTGCCGTGATAGTAATATGCTGTTCTTTGCCTGTTCCCAAATCTTTTGCAGATACGTTTACAATACCGTTTGCGTCGATATCAAAAGTAACTTCAATCTGAGGTACTCCACGCATTGCCGGAGGAATTCCGTCAAGTCTGAACTGTCCTAAGGACTTATTATCTCTGGCGAACTGTCTTTCACCCTGTACTACATTGATGTCAACAGCCGTCTGGTTGTCAGCAGCTGTAGAGAAAATCTGACTCTTCTTGGTAGGAATTGTGGTATTTCTTTCAATCAGTCTGGTTGCAATACCACCCATCGTCTCAATAGAAAGGGAAAGAGGCGTTACGTCCAGAAGAAGGATTTCGCCTGCACCTGCATCACCTGCCAGCTTACCACCCTGAATAGAAGCACCGAGTGCTACACATTCATCCGGATTAAGATTCTTGCTGGGCTCTTTTCCTGTTAACTGTTTTACTTTATCCTGTACGGCAGGAATTCGTGTAGAACCGCCTACTAAAAGCACCTGACCTAAATCTGCATTTGTAAGTCCTGCATCCTTCATGGCATTCTGTACGGGAATCGCAGTTCTTTCTACTAAATCATGTGTTAATTCATCAAACTTAGCTCTTGTAAGGTTCATATCAAAGTGTTTAGGACCTTCGGCTGTTGCTGTAATGAAAGGAAGGTTAATATTCGTAGTTGTTGCAGAGGAAAGTTCCTTTTTAGCCTTTTCAGCTGCTTCCTTTAACCTCTGAAGAGCCATCTTGTCGGCAGATAAATCTACGCCTTCTGCTTTCTTAAATTCATCAATCATCCACTGTGTAATCTTGTTGTCGAAGTCATCACCGCCAAGACGTGTATCACCATTGGTAGCAAGAACCTCAATAACTCCATCACCAATTTCAATAATGGAAACATCAAAGGTACCACCACCTAAGTCATATACCATGATTTTCTGTTCTTTTTCATTATCAAGACCATAAGCAAGTGCTGCTGCTGTAGGCTCATTGATGATACGCTTTACATCAAGACCTGCAATTTTACCTGCATCCTTGGTTGCCTGACGCTGTGCATCGGTGAAGTATGCGGGAACGGTAATAACCGCCTCGGTTACCTTTTCGCCAAGATAGTTTTCAGCATCCGCCTTAAGTTTTCCAAGAATCATTGCGGAAATCTCTTGGGGAGAATAGTCTTTATCGTCAATCTTTACTTTTTTAGAAGTACCCATATCACGCTTGATGGAAATTACGGTCTTGTCGGGGTTTGCAACCGCTTGGTGCTTTGCTACCTGTCCTACAAGTCTTTCGCCGTCTTTTGCAAATCCTACGACGGACGGGGTTGTTCTTGCG
>CAYWHY010000048.1:0-10630 GCA_964458255.1 uncultured Lachnospiraceae bacterium
GTTTAGAACCTAATACATTTAACAGTTTCGGTAATTTTTAAAAATTTTATATTTCAAAATAAGAATGTCATGTTATAATAGCCTATGCATGGCATTCTTTTTTTTATTTTATGATAAAAAATTATGAGCAGACATATTTGTTGAGTAAAAGGAAGGGACAGGTTTGGTTTTTATGAAAAAATTAATGGAACAGATAGTAAAATTCGGAGCGGTCGGCTTATTCTGTTTTTTTATTGATTACGGATTAACAGTCGGACTGGCTAATTATTTCGATGTTTATTACATGGTTTCTAAGTTTATCGGATTTGTTATATCAGCAGTTGTGAATTATATTTTAAGTATAAAGTTTGTATTCACACAGAAAAAAAAGATGAATAAAGGCAAAGAATTTACCGTATTTATTATTCTTTCTGCAATTGGACTGCTCCTTAATGAAATAATTCTTTTTATATGTATTGATATCATTCATGCAAACAGTATCACGTTACAAAGCTATATCTCACAAGAAACGATGTTATCGTTAAGTGCACTTTTAGCAACAGGTGTTGTAATGGTATATAATTTTATTTCCAGAAAGCTGTTCTTAGAACGAAAATAAATATAGATTTATGGATGAGAAGCGTTTTGAAAAAATAAAAGAAAAGTTCATAAATTCTGCGAGAGCACGTTATGGTATCGGTACCTTACAGGAAAAGACAGTGCATGGTATATTGAAGGATTATTATGCACCTGATAAGGATATGCAGGAAATTCCTATAAACGGATATGTGGCAGATATTTTCACAGGAGAAGAAATCATTGAAATTCAAACAGCAAACTTTAACAAATTAAGAAGTAAGCTGGATTGTTTTCTGCCTGAATATCCGGTAACGATTGTGTATCCCGTCCCGCACATGAAATGGCTTTCATGGATAGATGCGGAAACCGGTGAATGTTCGCCTTTGCGAAAAAGTCCGGTGGAAGGAAATGTGTACAGGGCGTTTTATGAGCTTTATAAAATTAAACAATATTTGAATAACCCTAATTTACGTCTTTGTATTGTCCTTCTTGATGTAGAAGAGTACAGGCTTTTAAATGGATGGAGCCGGGATAAAAAGAAAGGTTCCTGTCGTTTTGACAGAATTCCTGTTGCTATGGTAGATGAAATCCATTTTGAACGCGTTGAAGATTATATGCAGTTAATTCCATATGAAATGATTGAGCCTTTTACGGCGGATGAATTTGCAAAGTCGGTAAAAATCAGAAAAAAGGAGGCACAGACAGTTCTGCATATTTTAAATTATCTGAATATCGTAGAACGGTGCGGAAAGAAGGGGCGTGCCTATATTTATCAAGTGAAAGAGGATAGTTATGGAACAAAGTAGCAGACAGATTACAGAAAAAATAAACGGTCCGGAGGAAACTGAGCGTCAGTTCCTCTTTATAGAAAAAGCCAAAGTATATGTACAGTCGCTGGGAACAGAATTAGGACATAAGCCTACCTGCTGTGTGACAACATTCGGCTGTCAGATGAATGCCAGAGATTCCGAAAAACTGGTCGGTATTTTGGAACTGGCAGGATACGATGTTATAGAAGATGAAGATGCGGATTTTGTCATCTATAATACCTGTACGGTAAGAGATAATGCCAATCAGCGTGTTTACGGGAGATTAGGTCATTTAAACAGTCTGAAAAAGAAGAATCCTCACAAGAAGATTGCTCTTTGCGGCTGTATGATGCAGGAGCCTTCCGTAATAGAAAAAATAAAGAAAAGCTATCGTTTTGTGGATTTAATTTTCGGCACTCATAATATTTATAAATTTGCGGAACTTTTGGTTGCCATGTTTGAAAACGAGAATATGGTAATTGATATATGGGAGGATGCAGACCGGATTGTAGAGGATTTGCCGGTTGAAAGAAAGTATCCTTTTAAATCGGGTATCAATATTATGTTTGGCTGCAATAATTTTTGTAGTTATTGTATTGTTCCCTATGTAAGAGGACGCGAGAGAAGCCGTAATCCCAAAGATATTATCAGAGAAATCGAAAATCTGGTGGCAGACGGTGTAGTCGAAGTTATGCTTCTTGGGCAAAATGTAAACTCATATGGAAAGAACCTTGCAGAGCCGATTACTTTCGCACAACTCCTTAAAGAAATTGAAAAGATAAAAGGGCTTGAGCGTATTCGCTTTATGACCTCCCATCCGAAGGATTTGTCAGACGAACTGATTCAGGTGATGAAGGAATCAAAGAAGATTTGCCGTCATTTGCATTTGCCGCTGCAGGCAGGTTCAACCCGTATCCTAAAAGAAATGAACCGCAGATACACTAAGGAACAGTATCTTAATCTTGCACTTAAAATCAGAAGAGAGATACCTGATATTGCACTTACAACGGATATTATTGTAGGATTCCCCGGCGAAACATTAGCGGATGTTGAGGAAACCATTGACGTAATTAAGAAAGTGCAGTATGAAAATGCTTTTACTTTTATTTATTCCAAGCGTACAGGAACACCTGCTGCCGCAATGGAACAGGTTCCGGAGAAAGTGGTAAAGGAAGGCTTTGACAAAGTACTAAAGACCGTGCAGGATACTGCAAGAGAGCGTATTGCACTCCTGCAGGGACAGACCCTTGATGCACTGGTAGAAGAAATAAATGAACAGGATACGACACTTCTTACAGGTCGGCTTTCTAATAATACCATTGTGCATTTTAAAGGCGGGAAAGAGCTGATTGGGAAAATAGTACCTGTTTATTTAAAGGAATGCTGTGGGTTTTATTACCTGGGTGAGATTGTTAATTAGCAGGGTGTAACGTGTAGGAAAATATAATTAATATACGGACGGTGAAAAGATGGCAGAATTAACACCAATGATGCAACAATATCTGGAGACAAAGAAAGAATACGCAGATTGTATTCTTTTTTACAGACTGGGCGATTTTTACGAGATGTTTTTTGAAGATGCTTTGACAGCATCTAAAGAATTGGAGATTACACTTACCGGCAAGAGTTGCGGTTTGGAAGAACGTGCACCGATGTGCGGAGTTCCCTATCATGCCGTTGAGGGATATTTGAATAAGCTTGTTTCCAAAGGGTATAAGGTTGCTATCTGTGAGCAGGTGGAAGACCCTAAATCAGCCAAAGGAATTGTAAAAAGAGAAGTTGTAAGAATTGTAACACCGGGCACCAATTTAAATGTACAGGCTATGGATTCCGGTAAAAATAATTATTTAATGAGCATCGCTTATTTTGAAGGGAAAACAGGAATTTCCATAGCAGATGTAACGACAGGTGATTATTATCTGACAGAGGTCTCGGATGACAAAAAACTATTGGATGAAGTGAATAAATATCATCCCAGTGAAATTGTTTGCAATGATGCTCTGTTAGTTAGTGGCATTGATTTAGATGATTTAAAGAGCAGGCTTGAAATCACAGTTTATTCTTTGGAACCGCATTTTTTTGATGAAGACAGATGCCGGAAATGTTTGTCAAAACATTTTCATGTGAACACCTTACATGGAATGGGGGTAGAAGATTTTCCGGCAGGGTTGATTGCGGCAGGTGCATTGCTGCAATATCTGTATGATACCCAGAAAAATCCACTGACACATTTCACTCATTTATATCCGTATCTGACAAGCAAATATATGCTTTTAGACAGCTCAACCAGAAGAAATTTAGAACTTACGGAAACACTTCGTGAAAAGCAAAAGAGAGGTTCTCTTCTTTGGGTGTTGGATAAGACAAAGACCGCAATGGGTGCAAGGACCTTACGTCAATATGTCGAACAACCTCTGGTTGATAAGGAACAGATAGAAAAAAGACTTGATGCAGTTTCTGCATTAAGCAAAAAGCCTATGGTTCGTGATGAATTAAGAGAATACCTAAATGCCATTTATGACTTGGAAAGACTTCTCGGAAAGGTCAGCTACAAGACTGCCAACCCGCGAGATTTGATTGCGTTTCGCAACTCATTAAAAATGCTTCCCTATATAAAAACATTATTAAATGATTTTGATGAGGAAATATTAAACGAAATTAACAGGCAGATGGATGACTTACAGGATCTTTTTGTGTTGATTGACAGTTCTGTTATAGAGGAGCCGCCCATTGCCGTTAAAGAAGGCGGAATTATCAGGGAAGGCTTTGATGAAACCATTGATTCTCTTCGTAGCGCCAAAACAGAAGGCAGGAACTGGCTGGCACAATTAGAAGAAGAAGACCGGATAAGAACCGGAATTAAGAATTTGAAAATCAAATATAACAAAGTCTTTGGTTATTATTTTGAAGTAACAAATTCATATCAGAATTTAGTTCCCGAGGATTATATACGTAAGCAGACACTTGCTAATGCAGAAAGGTATACCAATGTACGTTTGAAAGAACTTGAAGATTCTATTTTGAATGCTGAGGATAAGCTTTTCACATTAGAATACGATATGTTTTGTCGTATCAGGGATTCTGTTGCCGGTGAAATCGAAAGGATTCAGCAGACAGCAAAGGCAATTGCGAAGCTTGACGTATTTGCCTCCTTTTCCGTAGTAGCGGAACGAAATCACTTTGTGCGACCCACCATGAACGAAAAAGGTATAATTGATATTAAAGCCGGCAGACATCCTGTTGTTGAACAAATGATTGACAGTGATATGTTTATTTCCAATGATACTTACCTTGATAATCAGAAGGATTGTGTATCCATTATTACCGGGCCTAATATGGCAGGTAAATCTACCTACATGAGACAGGTCGCTTTGATTGTACTTATGGCACAGATTGGTTGCTTTGTGCCTGCAGATAGTGCTAACGTCAGCATTGTAGACCGTATTTTTACCAGAGTCGGTGCTTCTGATGATTTGGCAAGCGGACAAAGTACCTTTATGGTGGAAATGAATGAAGTGGCTAATATTTTGAGGAATGCAACGTCAAGCAGTTTATTGGTGCTTGATGAAATCGGAAGGGGAACCTCTACCTTTGACGGTCTAAGCATTGCATGGGCGGTTATTGAGCACATCAGCAACAAAAAACTGCTTGGTGCAAAGACGCTCTTCGCAACACACTATCACGAATTGACAGAATTAGAAGGTAAAATGAATAATGTCAATAATTACTGTATTGCGGTAAAAGAAAAGGGGGATGATATTGTATTCCTTCGCAAAATAGTAAAAGGCGGTGCCGACAAAAGTTATGGTATTCAGGTTGCGAAGCTTGCCGGTGTTCCTGATATGGTAATTGACAGAGCAAAAGAAATAGTACAGCAGTTAAGCGATAATGATATTCTCGAAAAGGTACAGAGTATTGCCATCGACCAACGAGAAAGTAAAAAGAAAGCTGTCAAATATGATGAAATGGATTTAAGCCAGATATCATTATTTGACACTGTAAAAGATGAGGATATTATTACGGAATTGCAAGAAATTGATATATCCAATCTGACACCGTTAGATGCACTGAACACGCTATACAGACTTCAGAATAAATTGAAGAATCGTTGGTAAAGTGCTCAAAGAAAAAGAAAGGAAAAAACATGCCAGCAATTAATCTTTTAAGTCAGAGTACAATTGATCAGATTGCAGCCGGAGAAGTGGTAGAAAGACCTGCCAGTGTTGTGAAAGAACTTTTAGAGAATTCCATTGATGCCGGTGCGAATGCTGTAACCGTAGAATTGAAGGAAGGCGGGTGCTTGCTTATTCGTGTTACGGATAATGGCTGCGGTATTGAGAAGGAGCAGGTAAAAAAAGCTTTTCTTCGACATGCTACAAGCAAAATTAAGTCTATTGAAGATTTGTCATATGTAGAAAGTCTTGGGTTTAGAGGAGAGGCACTTTCAAGCATTGCAGCAGTGGCGCAGGTAGAAGTGATTACCAAACCACAGGATGCTTTAACCGGTGTGAAATATGCGATAGCCGGCGGTGTGGAAGAGTCGTTTGAGGAAATTGGTGCGCCTTCCGGAACAACATTTCTGATACATAATCTGTTTTACAATACCCCTGCCAGAAGAAAATTTTTAAAGCAGCCACAGACGGAAGGGGGATATGTGTCAGATCTGATGGAACATATCGCACTTTCCAGACCGGATATTTCCGTTAAATTTGTAAATAACGGACAGGTCAGATTTCATACTTCGGGAAACGGGGACTTAAAAGAAGTAATTTATCGCATTTATGGAAAGGAAATGGCAGATGCGGTAATTCCTTTTGAAGCAGCAAATGATTTTTGCAAAGTGAAAGGGTATATTGGAAAACCTGAAATCAACCGTTCTAACCGTAATTTTGAGATATATTTTATGAATGGCAGATTTATCAAGGATGATTTGATTTCAAAGTCTGTTGAAGAAGGCTATCGTCAATATGTTATGCAGCACAAATTCCCTTTTGTAGTGATTCATTTAGAGATGAATCCAAAGGAAATAGATGTGAATGTGCATCCATCCAAAATGCAGATTCGAATTCATAAAGGAAATGAACTGTATCAGTTTTTGTCTGAAGCGGTCAGAACAAGACTACATAAAATTGAAATGATTCCGCATGTATGTCTGGTTGAAGAGGAAAAGCAAGAGGAGGCACCAATAAAAACTCCGGAGCCTTTTGAAGTCAAAAGAATTGCCAATCTGCTAAACGAGGAAACAACCGTGTACGGAGCGGAAAAATCTGTTTACAGTGAGAAAAATGTTAAGCCTATAATACAGGATTCCCTGCAAAAAGTGGTGACAAGCAGGATTTTTGGTATGGAAGGCGATCATAACAGGCAACAGAATGAAGGAATTCCTGCAAATGTAATTAAGGCAGATCAACATATTTTGGTAGAGAAGCCTAACCAGTTAAATCTTTTTGAGGAAAAAATTCTTGTAAAGGAAGCAAGAAATGAATATCGGATATTGGGACAGGTTTTTGACACCTATTGGTTAATTGCATTTAAAGAGAAACTTTTAATTGTAGACCAACATGCTGCACATGAAAAAGTAAAGTACGAACGTCTGCTGAAAGAATTGAAAGAGAAAACAGTTTCTTCCCAGATGATGAATCCTCCCATGATTCTTTCTCTAACAGGAAAGGAAACAGAGTTAATCAAGGAATTCCTGCCTTATTTTGAAGATTTAGGATTTGAAATAGAAGAATTTGGGAACGATTCTTATGCAGTACGCAGTATGCCGGTGGATTTATATGGTTGTAATGAAAAAGAATTCTTTACGGAGATTTTAGATGAACTTTCAGAAAATCCGATGAAAGGAACACCGGATGTCATTCTGGATAAGCTGGCATCCATGTCCTGTAAAGCAGCTGTAAAAGGTAATAACACTATGGATTTAAAAGAAATGGAAACATTAATTGATGAGCTTCTTACCCTTGACAATCCTTACCATTGTCCTCACGGCAGACCTACCATGATTTCCATGAGTAAATATGAGATGGAAAAGAAGTTTAAAAGAATCGTGTAAAGGATGGACTATGGATAAAAAGAAACCTTTAATTATACTGACAGGTCCTACTGCAGTTGGGAAAACTGCTCTTTCAGTCAAGCTGGCAAAGACCATTGACGGAGAAATTATTTCCGCTGATTCCATGCAGGTATATAAATACATGGATATCGGCTCTGCCAAAATCAGGTCTGATGAGATGGAAGGAGTTCCGCATCACCTGATAGATGTTCTTATGCCGGAGGAAGAGTGCAATGTTGTCTCTTTTCAGAAAATGGCTAAAGAATGCCTTGAAGGAATTTATGAACGCGGTCATATTCCGGTTGTTGCAGGCGGAACAGGATTTTACATTCAGGCTCTTTTGTATGATATTGATTTTGAAGAGGAAGAGGAAACTGCAGTTCTTCGGAGTTCTCTGGAAAAATTAGCAAAAGAAAAGGGCAATCATTTTATGCACGAGCGTCTGCGAAAGGTAGATCCTAATGCTGCTGAAGAAATTCATGAGAATAATGTAAAACGTGTTATCAGGGCACTTGAATTTTATGAGATAAACCATTTTCCGATTTCTGAGCATAACAAAGAACAGCGGCAAAAAGATGCTTCCTATCATTTTTGCTATTTTGTGTTAAATGATGAAAGACAACATTTATACGACCGGATTGATAAAAGGGTTGATATAATGCTTGAGAACGGTCTTCTTGAGGAAGTTAAGAAGTTAAAGGACATGGGCTATCATAGAGGGATGGTATCCATGCAGGGACTTGGTTATAAAGAAATGCTTGCTTATTTGGAAGGTGAGATTTCTTTTGAAGAAGCCGTTTATTTAATCAAGCGTGATTCCAGACGTTTTGCCAAAAGACAGCTTACATGGTTTAGAAGAGAAAAAGAGGTGATTTGGGTAGATAAGCCTTCTTTTTCATATGATGATAACAGGATTTTGGCATTTATGCTGGAGAAACTGAAGCAGAAAGGAATACTTTAATATGAATTTATCGCAGGAAATGTATGAAAAAATGGGTATCAGCACGGAGGTTTATAACTTTTGTGAAACTATATGGAAGTCGCTTGAGGAACGTTTTAAGCAGGTGGATGCTGTTTCTGAATACAATCAGATGAAGGTAATTGGTGCCATGCAGAAAAATAAGGTCAGTGAGGCATGCCTGCTGGGGACGACAGGCTACGGATACAATGACTTGGGACGAGAAACGCTTGAGGCGGTATATGCCGATATTTTTCATACAGAGGATGCGTTGGTCCGTCCGCAGATCACTTGCGGAACACACGCACTTGCACTTGCACTTATGAGTAATTTACGTCCCGGAGACGAGCTTCTTTCTCCTGTCGGGAAGCCTTATGATACATTAGAAGAAGTTATTGGCATCAGACCTTCTAAGGGGTCTTTAAAAGAGTATGGTATTTCTTATCGTCAGGTTGACCTTTTGCCTGATGGCGGTTTTAACTATGAGGAAATAAAGAAGGCAATTAATGATAAAACAAAAATGATAACGATACAGCGTTCTAAAGGATATCAGACAAGGCCTACATTATCTGTCGGCAGAATCGGTGAACTGATTACTTTTGTTAAGAATATTAAACCGGATATTATTTGCATGGTAGATAACTGTTATGGAGAATTTACGGAAACTATTGAGCCATCCGATGTAGGGGCTGATTTGGTGGTAGGTTCTCTTATCAAAAATCCGGGAGGAGGACTGGCTCCCATCGGTGGCTATCTGGCAGGGAAAAAGGAATGTGTGGAAAATGCTGCGTATCGTCTGACTTCACCCGGCCTTGGTAAAGAGGTTGGTGCATCTTTACAAGTAATGAATTCTTTTTATCAGGGGATTTTTTTATCACCAAGTGTAACCGCAAATGCTTTAAAGAGTGCCATTTTTGCAGCAAATATTTATGAACGTTTAGGATTTGCCGTAGTGCCGGACAGTAAAGAGAGCAGACATGATATTATTCAGGCTGTTACTTTTGGAACTCCGGAAGGTGTAATAGCTTTTTGTCAGGGGATTCAGCAAGCGGCAGCTGTAGATGGACATGTAACTCCGGAGCCGTGGGACATGCCCGGATATGATAGTCCGGTAATTATGGCTGCAGGAGCTTTTGTATCAGGTTCTTCCATCGAACTGAGTGCCGATGGTCCCATTAAGCCGCCTTACGCAGTGTATTTTCAGGGAGGACTTACCTGGCAGCATGGTAAATTTGGTATTATGAAAACATTGCAGATGTTAGTTGAAAAAGGAATTGTTGCGTCGAATTTAAGAGATTTTATGAAATAAACTGTCGAATGAAACCTATAAAAAATCTGTGAAATCGGTGTACATAAAAGTTTTTCTGTGATAAGATATTTTTATATGCGAAAGAAGAGTGGAGGTAAAAAATGCGTAAGAATAACTGGGCATGTTTTCTGCTGATTTTGGCAGGAATTGTCATTGGTGGTTTTATTGGGAATTTATTTCCTTCAACATGGTTAAATTATGGGCAAACCTTCGGCTTGGCAAGTCCGGTTGTATTTGATATAGGTATTATGTGCCTTACTTTTGGACTTACCATAAAGATTACCGTGGCCAGCATTATCGGAATCATAATCGGAATTCTTATCTACCGTTACCTTTAGTACAAAGAATTTTTCTTTCCGTTCTAAAGAGAGAAAGGACCGGAAAGGATAAATAATGACACAATCAAACCAAAAAGACGATTTGCCATACGAAAAATTTATAAGACTCGGTGCTGAAAATCTGTCAGAAACAGAATTACTTGCAATTATTTTAAGAACAGGCACCAAAAACTGCTCGGCTCTTATGTTGGCAGATGAAATTCTTTCACTTGCAGAAGGAAAGGAAAAAGGGTTAAATGCCCTGCATCATTTAACATTGCAGGAGCTTATGAGGATTCCCGGAATCGGTGAAGTCAAAGCAGTTAAAATTAAATGCATCGCAGAGCTTGCCAAAAGGATGGCACAACAAAAGGCGAAAGAAAGTCTTCGATTTGATAAACCGGAAACAGTGGCTTCTTATTTTATGGAAGAACTTCGCCATGAAGAAAAAGAAAAGATTTTACTGTTATCATTGGATAATAAATTACAATTAATCGAAAAATATGTATTATCCATTGGAACGATAAATGCCTCTTTACTGTCTCCCAGAGAGGTGTTTGTACAAGCCCTAAAAAATCAGGCGTCTTATATTATGCTTTTGCATAATCATCCAAGTGGAGATCC
>CAYWHY010000049.1:0-10301 GCA_964458255.1 uncultured Lachnospiraceae bacterium
GTACTTCTTTCTTTATTCCCAAGCCTTTTACACCATTCCAGTGGGCACCACAGTGCCGTAAAGAGGATTTCCTTGATAAGGCTTACCTGACAAGGAAATCTATTACACAGCAGTTAAATCAAAAGAGTATAAAATATAACTGGCATGAAGCGGATGTCAGTGTATTGGAAGGTATTATGGCAAGAGGGGATCGTAAAATCAATCAGGTTATCTTAAAAGCTTATGAACTTGGTTGCTTTTATGATGCATGGAGTGAATATTACAAAAACGATATCTGGATGCGAGCCTTTGAAGAATGTGGTGTGGATCCGGATTTCTATACAGTAAGAGTAAGAAGCGAAGATGAGGTTTTTCCCTGGGATTTCATTGACTGCGGTGTTTCCAGGGATTTCCTTTTAAGAGAATGGAACAGGGCAAAAGAAGAAACCGTTACACCTAACTGCCGTATGCAGTGTCAGGGATGCGGGGCAGCCCGTTTTGGTACCGGTGTGTGTTTCGAAGGTAAGGAGATACAGGCATGAAAGTGAGAATGAAATTTTCCAAAGAAGGACCTGTTAAATTTATCGGACATCTCGATATTATGCGTTACTTCCAAAAAGCTATCAGAAGAGCAGATATTGATATTGCTTATTCGTTAGGATTTAATCCTCATCAGATTATGTCCTTTGCAGCACCTTTATCGGTAGGACATACCAGTAGTGGGGAATATTTTGATGTGGAGCTTAACACTATAACTTCCGAAGAAGAAGTAAGAGACAAATTAAACAGTGTGATGGTGGATGGCATAAAAATACTTAAGGTTGCTGTCCTTGATGAAAAAGATGGAAATGCTATGGCAAGTGTGGCTGCCGCAGATTATCTGGTAAGATTCAGTGATAAAGTGACACTCCCTAATGATTGGAGAGAAAAACTAACTGCTTATCACAATCAGGAACATATATTTGTTACAAAAAAGACGAAAAAGAGTGAAAAAGAAATTGACTTAAAGGAAGGTATTTATAAACTTGAAATACATGATGATGCTGTATACATGCTTGTGGATGCCGGTAGCGGAAGCAACATCAAACCGGGCTTCGTCTTAGAAAACTTTATGGAATCTATCGGAGTTACTCTGCCGGATTTCCCTTTCAGGGTACACCGTTTGGAAACCTATAAAAGAAATGCTAAAGGGTCGCTGGTTCCTTTGATATAAACGACAGGAGCTGTCATATATGGGAAAGATAGTTATTACAAAACAGAATAATCGCCTGTTATTGGCTTTGTTTAGTGAAAATAAGCCATATCTTTTTGAAACGGCGTCTGTGCCGGGAGAAGAAGGGATACTTGGAAATATTTATCTTGCAAAGGTGAAAGATGTTGTTTCTGCCATAAAAGGTGTATTTCTTTCTGTTTCTTCGGAACAGACTGTTTATCTTCCTTTTTCGGAATGTGAAAAGGCTCTGATAGCAAACAGGGACTTTTCGGAAAAAGGGTTTCTCAAACAGGGAGATGAGGTTGTTGTCCAGATTTCCAAGGAAGCATTAAAAACGAAACAGCCTTCGGCTACTGCAAATTTGTCACTTACAGGACAATATTGCGTTTGCAATTATTTTGGACACGGACTTCATTATTCAAAAAAAATAAGTCCCGAAAAGAAAGCAGAGCTTAATTCAGCGATACGCATGCAAAATATAGAAGGCCGTAAGCAGTATTCTTTTACTGTTCGTACCAATGCAGAGTGTTTAACGACCTATGAACCCCTATATGAGGAAATGAATTCCTTTATCACCTTATTTAACAATATTACAGAAACTTTTAAGCATAGGACATGCCATTCCTGTTTTTACCAAAAAGAAACAGAGATTTTAAGTCTGATAAAAAACCTTCCGTTAGGCTCTTATGATGAAATTGTGACTGACGAAACGGCTGTATATCAATTGCTTAAGGATGCTTTTAGTAAAAAAGTGATTGCTTCCCCCAAAACAGTCCGTCTATATGAAGATGAACTGCTTCCGCTTTCCAAGCTGTACAGTCTGGATACC
This sequence comes from uncultured Lachnospiraceae bacterium, assembly GCA_964458255.1. GTDB lineage: Bacteria > Bacillota > Clostridia > Lachnospirales > Lachnospiraceae > Suilimivivens. The sequence goes on from CAYWHY010000049.1 coordinate 2,022, forward strand.
CATATAAAAGAAGCCCTTGGCAAAAAAGTCTGGCTTCCCTGCGGTGGTTATCTTGTCATTGAACCCACGGAAGCCATGGTTGCTATCGACGTAAATTCCGGCAAGGCGGAAGAAAAAAGAAAGAAAAGTAGTAATTATCTGCTTACTATTAATTTGGAAGCAGCAAAAGAAGTAGCCAGACAACTGCGTCTTCGTAATTATTCTGGAATGATTATGGTGGATTTTATAAACATGGAATCAGAAGAAGATAATCAAAAGCTGTTATATACTCTTGGTGATTACTTAAAAGAAGATAAAGTACACACAAGACTGGTAGATATGACTGCACTTGGAATCGTAGAGATTACCAGAAAGAAGGTTTCAAAGCCTCTTTCGGATTTTTTCCGGTATTAATAGAAGGAGGTTTTGCATGTATCGTGTTGAAGATAAGTATTCTTGTGATGAAAAAATGTTAACTGTGCTTCAGTCCCGTTTGAAAACAGTCTTACAGCCTGATAAAAATCAGATTTGTGATGCGGGTTATAAAATAACAAGTGTATATTTTGATGATTTATATGACACACATTTAAGAGATACGCAGGATGGCAACCGCCTTCGGGAAAAATACCGCATACGTATCTATAATGATTCGTTTCAGATAATTAAATTAGAAGTAAAATATAAAAGAGATTGCCGTGTTTACAAAAAAACAAGAAGCATTACCTTGGAACAGATGAAACGGCTTCTTTCAGGCCAGTGTATTGAGGATGCATTCCCTTCCATGGACAATACAATTACTTTGTTTAACCTGGCAATCGCAAATAGAGGGCTCCGACCTAAGGTCCTTGTAGAATATGACAGGTCAGCATATGTTTTTGATGCGGGAAATGTACGTATCACGTTGGATCGAAATTTACGTACAAGCACGGATTTTGATGGCTTTATCAACAATAATTCTGTAAAGTACCATTTCGTTCCCGAATTTGAACGTGTACTGGAAATCAAATATGATGAATTTTTGCCGGGATTTATTGCACGGATATTGGAAACAGGAAATATGAATCAGACATCCTTTTCCAAATACCGTTTGTGCAGAGAAGCCTGTAATTAAAACGAAAGGAGATTAATTTTATGTCTACAAGAGATGTTATCAAATCAAGTGTGTATGAAAACCTTTTAGGAAACGGAGAGTTAATGATTCCGTCTATTATCCTTATTCTTGCAATTTCAGCACTTATTGGTCTTTATATTTTTGCTATCTATAAATTAAGCAGCAAAGCAGGTTTTTATTCTAAAGATTTAAATATAACAATTGCGGGCATGCCTATTGTTGTAGCAGCGATTATGGTAGCCATGCAATCCAATCTGATTGTATCCCTGGGTATGGTAGGTGCACTTTCCATTGTACGTTTCCGTAATGCTGTGAAAAATCCGTTGGATCTTTTATTCTTATTTTGGACAATTTCTGCAGGCATTATCTGCGGTGTCGGTTTGTATATACTGGCAATTATTCTTTGTGTTGTTATGACAATACTTATTTTAATTTTGCAAATGATTCCAAATTCCAAAGGCGATTCTGTGTTGATTATTCGTACAAATGACGATAATACAGACTGGTCTGAAATTAATGATGTTATTTTTGAACATGCAAAGTATGTAAAGGAAAAATCAAACAGTTATCGTCACGGAGAAACAGAAGTGATTTATGAACTTCGGACATCACATAAAACGGAACTTTTAAAAGCGTTAAAAAAACACAAGGAATTACAGCAAATTAATTTTCTTGCCCATGACGGAGAATATCGTATTTAGGAGACAGTAGCATTGAAAAAAAAATGGCAGATGTTCTGCTTTATGATAGTGATTGTTCTGTTTGGCTGTTTTGTTTTTTCCATACAGAACCGTAATGTACAATTGAAAATAACAGATGAGCATGCTCCGGTTCTTTATTTAAAAGCAGGGGAAGGGGAAGAGGTATTGTATCCATGGATTGATGAAACATCAGGCGTTCTTTATTTTTTCATGCCTTCTTTTGCAAATAGTAATAAAATATATTTTGATTATGTAAATGATAGTGAACTTACCATAAACGGGGAAAAATTTTCAAAAAATGATACGTTTATATGGGAATTAGGAATGACGTATTCAGTTACATTAAAAGAACAGGAATATAATATCATTTTCATGAAATCGGAAAATCTTCCTGCACTTTTTCTTGCAACAGAAAGCGGAGATATGGAGCATCTGAATATCGATAAAAATCATGAAGAAACCGGATCCATACAGCTGATTCGGGCATCCGGCAATACGGCATATCAGGGAACGTTGGAAAAGGTTTCTGCAAGAGGAAATTCTACCTTTGACGCCGATAAGAAAGCATATACCTTTACGCTAGATAAAAAAACAACTTTGTGTGGTCTGGATGCAGGAAAAAAGTGGAATCTGCTTGCACTCCATTATGAAAATAATAAAATGCAGTCTAAGATTATTTATGATATGGCAAATTATATTGGGTTAGAGTATACTCCCGGCAGTACATGGGTTGATTTGTACTGTAATGGAAAATATCAGGGATTATATTTATTGACAGAAGCGATTACGGTAGGTGAAGGCCGTGTAAATATTTATGACCTTGGAAAAGAACATGAAAACAATTCCTATCCTTCTGATATTTCCGGCGGTTATCTGCTTGAGAGAGAAGTGACTGAAAGCTTAGAACCTTTGGAGGTATATTTTACCACCGAAAGCTGTAATTATAATTTTGTTTTAAAAAGTCCCAAGTTTCCAACAAGAAGGGAATTCGATTTTATTAAAGAGTATATACAAAACATTGAAAATCTGTTGACAAGTGGTGATAGCTCTTACAAGAACTATCTGGACCTTGATTCTTTTTCCAAACAGTTCCTTATAGATAAACTGGTATTAAATCCTGACGCAATGCGTTCAAGCACATTTTACTATAAAGATAAAAACAGTGATGTTTTAAAGGCCGGACCGTTATGGGACTATGACAGGGCGATGGGAGTTTCACTTCCCAACTATCAATTACAGATAGGCGATTATCCGGATACTATGAATGATTGGTATATCCCTTTATATCAAGATGAGGAGTTTTATAATATTTTAATTAATAATTATAAACGCTTGCTGCCATATTTGGAAGATTTGTTGAATTACAGAATCGACACGTATGCAGAAATGCTGGCTCCGTCTGTCGCGATGGATACCATCATGTGGCCCGTCAACAGCACATACACAGAATACGAAAATTATGTAAAATACTTAAAATATTTTCTTGCAAACAGAATTGGTTTTTTGAATGAGCTTTGGGAAGTACACGGTTTTGATTATAAACTTCAGGAAGAAGAGAAATTTTATACGGTTCGCTTTTTTGACACAGACAATACATTGATAAAAAACTGCCGGGTAAAAGGGGGAGAGTGCGTTGCATCATTAGCGGATTTGAATACGGAGATGTTTGATTGGCACTATCGCAAAACAGGCGCAGCTTATGATGTAATGTATCCGATATATGAAGATACAGATATATATGCGGTAGAACGGTTTACAACCTATGAAGAATATGTCTCTTACAAGCTTGATAAAATAAGAAAGGAAGATTCCCTTGAAAATTACCTTACTTTGCTGAATGATACTGATTTTAGTGTTTGTGTTTATCTTCCTGCCGATTCTGAATTATTTTATCGAGAGACACTTTTAAAAGCAGTTGAAGACCTTTCCACGTATCAAAATGTGGAATTACTTAATAAATCTAAAGATGCTGTAACGGATTATATAATTGTTGTCGATAACGGTTGGGAACAGATTTGGGAAAGTATAAACGGACAGGAAATAAACATTCTTACAACTTTTGGGAGCCTGCAATACACAACTTCAACTGACGAAAACAGACATTTGTATATTCAGGATAACGGAATTGATTATCTTGCATTGGACAATAATGATTTGGCAGTTCAGTTTGTAGTTATAGACAAAGCAACCGGAAGTATTGAAGATGTAGCTGCATTTTCTGTCTCGGAAAGAGTTGCCTTGCAATAATTTGTTGTAAAAATCAATCTTTTTCCCTTGACAGAATACTTTTTAGATGTTATATTTTATGAGTATGCCGCATAACGAGGTTTAAGTGCGTTTACAATAAACGCCACCGTAATTAGCGAGTAAATCAGTTTAGACTGATTAGAAGGAGGTGCCCATATGTACGCAATCATTGCAACAGGTGGAAAACAGTACAAAGTTTCCGAAGGTGATGTTATCAAAGTTGAAAAGCTTAACGCAGAACCCGGAGATACTGTGACATTTGATCAGGTTGTCGCTATCAGCGATAAAGAACTTAAGGTTGCCGGAGAAGTAGCTAAAGCTAACGTAACTGCAACAGTTATGGAGCAGGGAAGATACCGCAAGGTTATCGTTTACAAGTACAAGAGAAAAACCGGTTACCATAAGAAAAATGGTCATAGACAAGCATACACACAGGTTAAGATTGAAAAAATCAACGCTTAGTATGTAGGAAACAGGTTATGACAACCATTATAATTTATAAATCCGAAAAGGGAAGCTATCAAAGATTTATCTGCAAGGGGCATGCGGGCTATGCAACATACGGTAATGACATTGTTTGTGCATCCGTATCATGCCTGGTAATTAATACTATTAATTCATTGGATGAATTAACCCATGAAAAAATGGAAATTATTACAGATGAAGGAGCCGGTTTAATAGACTGCCGGTTTAAAGATGATATTTCATCAGAGAGCAGACTTCTTATGGATTCTATGATTCTCGGATTAAAAGGTATCGTGAGTGATTACGGTAAAAAGTATTTGGAACTTCAATTTAAGGAGGTGTAAACCATGTTAAAGATGAACCTTCAATTTTTCGCTCATAAAAAGGGTGTTGGTTCTACTAAGAACGGTAGGGATTCTGAGTCCAAAAGATTAGGTGCAAAAAGAGCTGACGGACAATTCGTAAAAGCAGGAAACATTTTATACAGACAGCGTGGAACAAAGATTCATCCCGGCATTAACGTAGGTCGTGGCGGTGATGACACCTTGTTCGCATTAGTTGACGGTGTACTTAGATTCGAAAGAAAAGGAAGAGATAAAAAGCAAGCTTCCGTATATCCTGTAGAAAAATAGTACGATGAATCGGGCTTCAAACATCTTAATTGTTTGAAGCCTTTTTGTAACGCTCCTATGAGAAAGGAAAATAACTATGTTTGCAGACAGAGCAAAGATATATGTAAGAAGTGGTAAAGGTGGAGACGGACATATATCTTTCAGACGTGAAAAATATGTACCTAACGGTGGTCCGGACGGCGGTGACGGCGGACATGGCGGCAGTGTTATTCTTGAAATTGATGAAGGCTTAAATACACTGACAGATTACAGACATGTCCGAAAATATGCTGCTGAAGATGGCGAAAACGGTGGGAAACGGAACTGTCGCGGAAAGAACGGAGCTGATTTAATTTTAAAGCTTCCGGAAGGAACCGTAGTAAAAGAATTTGAAAGTGGAAAAGTTATTACCGATATGTCCGGTAATAACAGACGTTTTGTTCTCTTGCAAGGGGGGCGTGGAGGTAACGGCAACCAGCATTATGCAACCAGTACCATGCAGGCTCCCAAATATGCGCAACCCGGTCAACCGGCAAGGGAATTAGAATTGCAGCTGGAACTAAAAGTAATTGCTGATGTGGGACTTGTAGGCTTCCCTAATGTAGGAAAATCCACTTTTTTAACACAGGTAAGTAATGCAAGACCTAAGATAGCGAATTATCATTTTACCACTTTAAATCCTCATTTAGGAGTGGTTGATTTAGATGATGCTAAAGGATTTGTTATTGCTGACATTCCGGGACTGATTGAAGGTGCTTGTGAAGGTGTCGGACTTGGATTTGAGTTTTTACGTCATATTGAAAGAACAAAAGCAATTATCCATATCGTGGATGTCGCTTCTACAGAAGGCAGGGATCCTGTAGCCGATATATATGCTATCAACAAAGAACTCGAAACATATAATGAAGATATTGCGTCAAGACCACAAGTAATTGCCGCTAATAAAACTGATATGATTTATGATGACGGTTCAGGCAATGACCCTGTCGAAATTTTAAGAAGAGAATTTGAGCCTAAGGGTATTAAAGTGTTTCCCATATCTGCCATCAACGGAAAAGGCATCCGTGAACTTCTTTATTATATGAGAAAACTCTTAGATACCATCGATGATAAGCCGGTCGTATTTGAGCAGGAATTTTTCCCGGAATATATGTTGGGCGGCGAAGAAGAGCCTTATACCGTTAGTTATGACGAAAGTGAGAATGTATATGTGGTAGAGGGACCACGTATCGAAAAAATGCTTGGTTATACCAATTTGGATTCGGAAAAAGGATTTACTTTTTTCCAGAACTTCTTAAAACTCAATGGTATATTGGAGCAATTGGAAGAATTGGGAATTAAAGAAGGCGATACCGTCCGTATGTATGGACTTGCCTTTGATTATTACAAATAGGAGATAAAGTTATGACAAGTAAACAGCGTGCCTATTTAAAAGGACTTGCAATGAATATAGATCCCATTTTTCAAATTGGGAAATCAGGATTAACACCCGAAGTTACGGAAGCGGTTGGTGAAGCTTTTAATACAAGAGAATTGATTAAGCTTGCCGTTTTAAAAAATTGCATGGAAGACCCAAGAGAAATCGCAGCGTTTTTAGGTGAAAGAACCCATTCACAGGTAGTTCAGGTGATTGGGAAAAAAATTGTATTATACAAAGAAAACAAAGACCATAAAAAAATAAAACTTCCATTATAACCGTAAATGAAAGCTTTGGATTTATTATGTTATATGTAAAAAAATCAAAGCAGGGAAAGGTATGATAATAATATGAAAAGCGGTAAAAAAATAGGAATTATGGGTGGTACTTTTAATCCTGTTCATTACGGACATCTTCTGATTGCTGAAGATGCAAGAATTTGTTGTGACCTTGATAAAATTATTTTTATACCAAGTGGGAATTCTTATATGAAAGAAACGGATGAAATGATAAGTGGGCAAATGCGTATGGATATGACCATGCTTGCTGTAGAGAGTAATCCCTATTTCAGCTTTTCGGATATAGAAGTGCAAAGAGGCGGAAACACATACACATATGAAACGCTTGAAGAGTTGATACGGATATATCCGGAAGCAGAGCTTTACTTTATAATTGGTGCGGATAATCTGTTTTCCATAGAAAAATGGAAGTATACTGAAAGAATATTACAAAAATGTACATTGGTCGTTGCAGCACGAGATGGAAAATGTGAAGAAGATCTTATAAAGCAATCAGAACATATACGTCAAAAATATCATACAGAGATTATCTTATTGCCGAAAAGAAAAGTTGATATTTCTTCCACTGAAATAAGAGATCATATACAAAAAGGTATGTCTGTCCGATATATGACACCTGACAAGGTGATTTCTTATATTATGGAGCATCAGTTATATCAAAATTAACAAAAACATTCTGTAAACCAAGGCAGGCAAGATGAATGAGAGCAAAAGTTAAAACGGCAGATATTAAGAAAATAAGAAAAAGTATGGAAAAAACTTTGGATTATAAACGTTTTGAACATACTTTGGGGGTAGCATATACAGCTGTCGCACTGGCTATGCGATATCAGACGGATATTAATAAAGCACAAATAGCCGGATTATTACATGACAGTGCAAAATGCTTAAGCGATGAAAAAAAAATTTCCATTTGTGAGAAACATAATATACAAATCAGCGAAATTGAACGCAGAAATCCTTTCCTTCTTCATGCAAAAGTTGGCAGCTATATGGCCATGCACAAATACCATATTTATGATCAGGATATTATTAATGCAATTTTAAATCATACGACAGGTCGTCCCGGCATGTCTCAGCTTGAAAAAATTATTTTTATTTCCGATTATATTGAACCGGGCAGAAAACATGCTCCCAATTTGACTGAAGTACGTAAACTTGCATTTCAGGATTTGGATTTAACATTAGTAAAAATTTTAGGTGATATTTTGGAATATTTAAAAGACACCGATGCAGATCCAATGACTCAGAAAACTTATGAATATTACGTTAGGTTTCAGGCATTGGATGAAAAGTAGAAAGACTAACTATTAAAAGTCAAGTCTAAATGAGCTTATTGAACTCAGAAAGCGTGTTAAAGAGCAGGATAAGGAAATTCGCCACTTAAAGGAAGAAAACAAATTCCTAAAAACAAAGGATGCTCCTTGGAAGTATCAGTCACTGGCAGATG
>CAYWHY010000050.1:0-9963 GCA_964458255.1 uncultured Lachnospiraceae bacterium
ATTTAAATCATTATAATAAGATTATCAATCAAAGAAATAAACTTCTTAAAGATATGTATTTCAATCCGGAATTAAAAGAAACTCTTAATATATGGGATTCGCAGCTTATTTCTTTTGGAAGTAAAATTATTGAAAGAAGAGAACAATTTGCTTCCCAGATAAGTGAAATTATTTATGATATACATAAAAAGCTTTCCGGTGGAAAAGAAGAATTAATTATTAAATATGAACCTGATATTTCTATTGAAAATTTTGAAAAAGCAATGAAAATGAATCAGGAAAGAGATATCAGAATGAAACAAACTTCCATTGGTCCTCACAGAGATGATTTTTCTTTTATAGTAAATGGAATTGATATACGTAAATATGGTTCTCAGGGACAACAAAGAACGGCAGCTCTTTCTCTTAAATTATCTGAGATAGAACTTGTAAAAAAAATAAGCAAAGATACTCCTTTATTACTTCTTGATGATGTTTTATCAGAGCTTGACAGTAACAGACAAAATTATCTTCTAAACAGTATAGGAAATATTCAGACTATTATAACATGTACAGGTTTAGATGAATTTATTAATAACAGATTTGAAATCAATAAAATTTTTAAAGTAACAAACGGTAGTATTGTTTGTGAAAATTAGGCGATTTTCGCAGATTGGAGTTATTTAATATGAGTAACGAATATGGAGCTGACCAAATTCAGATATTGGAAGGACTTGAAGCTGTTCGTAAAAGACCGGGTATGTATATAGGCACTACATCAAGTAGAGGTCTTCATCATTTAGTTTATGAAATTGTAGATAATGCAGTGGATGAAGCTTTGGCAGGTTTTTGTGATACGATTCAAGTTTTTATTAATAAAGATAATTCTATTGTAGTAGAAGATAATGGAAGAGGTATTCCTGTTGGAATTAATCATAAAGCAGGAATTCCGGCTGTTGAAGTTGTATTTACGATTCTTCATGCCGGTGGTAAATTTGGTGGTGGAGGATATAAAGTTTCCGGTGGACTTCACGGTGTAGGAGCTTCTGTTGTAAATGCACTTTCTGATTGGCTTGAAGTAGAAATATGTCAGGATTCTAAAATTTATAAACAAAGATATGAAAGAGGGCATGTATGTTATCCTTTAAAAATAGTTGGAGAATGTGAACCTGGTAAAACAGGAACTAAAGTTACTTTTAAACCTGATGCTACAATTTTTCAGGAAACTACAGAATATGAATTCGATGTATTAAAGCAACGTCTACGGGAAATGGCATTTCTTACTAAAGGTCTTAGAATTATATTAACTGATTTAAGAGTAGAAAAGGAGGAAGAACCTTTTAGCAGGGAATTTTATTATGAAGGTGGTATAAAAGAATTTGTTACTTATTTAAACAGAAGTAAAACTCCTCTTTATAATGATATTATGTATTTTGAAGGAACTAAAAATAATGTATATGTAGAAGTTGCCATGCAACATAATGATTCTTATACAGAAAGTTCTTATAGTTTTGTAAATAATATTAATACACCGGAAGGCGGTACTCATTTAATTGGCTTTAGAAATGCTCTTACCAAAACCTTTAATGATTATGCAAGAAATAATAAATTGTTAAAAGATAGTGAAGCAAATCTTTCAGGTGAAGATATCAGAGAAGGACTGACTGCTATCGTAAGTGTTAAAATTGAAGATCCTCAGTTTGAGGGTCAGACAAAACAAAAGCTTGGAACTGCAGAAGCCAGAGGTGCAGTAGATGGTATTGTAAGTGAACAGCTTACTTATTTCTTAGAACAAAATCCTGCAGTTGCCAAAATGATATGTGAAAAATCTATTTTAGCACAGCGTGCAAGAGATGCTGCCAGAAAAGCAAGAGATTTAACAAGAAGAAAAACAGCTTTGGAGGGAATGAGTCTTCCCGGAAAATTAGCAGACTGTTCCGATAAAGATCCTGCTAATTGTGAAATTTATATTGTAGAGGGAGATTCTGCGGGAGGAAGCGCAAAAACTGCAAGAAGTCGTGCAACTCAGGCAATTTTACCTCTGCGTGGTAAAATCTTAAATGTAGAAAAAGCAAGACTTGATAAAATATATGCCAATGCGGAAATAAAGGCTATGATTACTGCTTTCGGTACAGGTATTCATGATGATTTTGATATCAGTAAATTAAGATACCACAAAATTATTTTGATGACGGATGCAGATGTAGACGGTGCTCATATTGCAACATTGCTTCTTACCTTTATTTATAGATTTATGCCGGAGCTTATTAAACAGGGATATGTTTATTTGGCACAACCTCCGCTTTATAAGCTTGAAAAAAACAAAAAAGTCTGGTATGCCTATAGTGATGAAGAATTAAATAAAATTTTATCAGAAGTAGGCCGTGATCAGAATAATAAAATTCAGCGTTATAAAGGTCTTGGTGAAATGGATCCTGAGCAGCTTTGGGAAACTACTATGGACCCGGAAAGAAGAATTCTTCTTCGTGTAACAATGAATGAAGAAGCAGAGTCTGAAATAGATCTAACATTTACTACTCTGATGGGTGATAAAGTTGAACCCAGAAGAGAATTTATTGAGGAAAACGCTAAGTTTGTAAAAAATCTTGATATTTAATTATAAACATAAAAGCCTGTAAATCGGCGGAATGAGAGAAAAAATGGAAGATAATATTTTTGACAAAATCCATGATGTGGATTTAAAGAAGACCATGGAAACCTCTTATATTGATTATGCTATGAGTGTTATCGCTTCCCGTGCACTTCCCGATGTAAGAGACGGTTTAAAACCGGTACAAAGAAGAGTTCTTTACTCTATGATAGAGTTAAATAACGGACCCGATAAGCCGCATAGAAAAAGTGCCCGTATTGTCGGTGATACAATGGGTAAATATCACCCTCATGGTGACAGCTCTATTTATGGTGCATTAGTTAATATGGCACAGCCCTGGTCTTTCCGTTATCCTTTGGTAGACGGACATGGAAATTTCGGTTCTGTGGATGGTGACGGTGCTGCTGCAATGCGTTATACAGAAGCACGTCTTTCTAAAATTTCTATGGAGCTTCTTGCAGATATTAACAAGGATACTGTAGATTTTGTACCAAACTTTGATGAAACAGAAAAAGAACCCTGTGTACTCCCCAGCCGTTATCCTAACCTTTTGGTAAACGGTACTACCGGTATTGCAGTAGGTATGGCTACTAATATTCCTCCTCATAATTTGAGAGAGGTTGTAAATGCTATTGTTAAAATTATTGATAACAGAGTAATTGATGATAAAGAAACTGAAATTGAAGAAATTTTATCTATTGTAAAAGCACCTGATTTTCCTACCGGTGGTATTATTTTAGGTACTAAAGGAAGTGAAGAAGCATACAGAACAGGACGTGGTAAAGTAAGAGTTCGTGCCGTAACAGATATTGAAACCATGTCAAACGGTAAAAGCAGAATTATTGTTACAGAATTGCCTTATATGGTAAATAAAGCAAACCTTATTCTCAAAATTGCGGAACTCGTTAAACTTAAAAAGATTGACGGTATAACAGATCTTCGTGATGAATCAGACAGAGAAGGTATGCGTATAGTTATTGAACTTCGTCGTGATGCCAATGCTAATGTCATTATGAATCAGCTTTATAAGCATACCCAGATGCAGGATACATTCGGTGTCATTATGCTTGCTCTTGTAAATAATGAACCTAAGGTAATGAATCTTCTCGATATGCTTAAATATTACATACAGCATCAGGAAGAAGTTGTTACCAGAAGAACAAAATACGATTTGAATAAAGCAGAAGAAAGAGATCATATTTTACAGGGATTATTAATTGCACTTGATAATATAGATGAAGTAATTAAAATTATCAGAGGCAGTCAGACGACCCAGATAGCAAAAGAAAGATTGATGGATCGTTTCGGGCTCACAGAAGTTCAGTCTCAGGCTATTGTAGATATGAGACTTCGTACTCTTACCGGTTTGGAAAGAGAAAAACTTGAAAATGAGCATAAAGAATTACTCGCAAAAATTAATGAATTAAAGGCAATTTTAGCTGATGAAAAAGTTTTGCTCGGTGTTATCAGAACAGAAATTAAAGCAATTTCCGATAAATATGGTGATGAAAGAAAGAGCACTATTGGATTTGATGAGTATGATATTTCAATGGAAGATTTAATTCCTATGGATAACACGGTTATTTCCATGACAAATCTTGGATATATCAAGAGAATGACAATTGATAATTTTAAATCCCAGAACCGTGGAGGTAAAGGAATTAAGGGAATGCAGACAATTGAAGATGATTTTATTGCAGACCTTTTAATGACTACAACACACCACTATATTATGTTCTTTACAAATCATGGTCGTGTTTACAGATTGAAAGCGTATGAAATTCCGGAAGCTTCCAGAACATCGAGAGGAACAGCTATTATCAATCTGCTTCAACTGAATCCGGGTGAAAAAATTACAGCTATTATGCCGGTAAAGGATTATGAAGAAAATAAAAACTTTTTTATGATTACCAAAAAGGGTATTGCTAAGAAAACAAATATTATTGAATACAGTAATATCCGCAAGAATGGTTTAACAGCCATTAATCTTAAGGATGATGATGAATTAATTGAAGTAAAGATTACTGATGCAAATACAGAAATTTTCCTTGTAACTAAAAACGGTATGTGTATCCGTTTCAAGGAAACAGATGTAAGGGCAACCGGAAGAAATTCTATGGGTGTTATAGGTATGAACCTTTCCCATGATGATGAAATTGTGGGTATGCAGTTAGACCATCAAGGTGATTCTCTTCTTATCGTTTCTGAAAACGGTATGGGTAAGCGTACTTATTTAGATGAATTTACTGTTCAAAAACGTGGTGGTAAAGGTGTAAAATGTTACAAAATTACCGAAAAAACCGGTGATGTGGTAGGTGTTAAGGCAGTAAATGATGATCATGAAATTATGATGATTACCACAGGCGGCATTATTATTCAACTCCGTATGGAAGATATCTCTACATTAGGACGTATTACATCAGGTGTTAAGATGATTAATCTTGATGAAGGTGTAAAAGTAGCCCAGATTGCTAAGGTAAGAGAAAAAGTTTCTGATGGAAATCAGGAATATGACAATATGGACGATGCTATGGAAGAAATTCCGGAAGAATCAAAAATAATTTTTGCGGAAGATGATGAAGAGGTTACACTTCCAAAAGAAGAAGAGGAATAAAGATAATCAATAATAGAAAGGTTGGTACCAACAAATGATAGGTTTAATTATTGGATTAATTGTTGTTTTTTTATTTATATTAGTTTTAGTTACAGGTTATAAAAAGGCACCGCCGGATACAGCTTATATTATTTCCGGTCTGCGTAAAAAAGTAATTATCGGTAAAGCAAGTATCAAAATTCCTTTCTTAGAGAGATTGGATAAATTGAGTCTTAAACTGATTGCTATTGATGTAAAGACTCAGAATGCAGTGCCTACTGCAGATTATATCAATATTCAGGTAGACGCAGCAGTTAATGTTAAAATCAGCAGCCAGAAAGAGACTCTTGCATTAGCAGCAGAAAACTTTCTGAATCAGAATACACAGTACATAGCAAATATCGCAAGAGAAGTTCTCGAAGGTAACATGCGTGAAATCGTAGGTCGTATGAGACTGGAAGAAATGGTTAGCGACCGTCAGAAATTTGCTAATCTGGTAAAAGAAAATGCAGAGCCTGACCTTGCAGCAATGGGTCTTGATATTGTCAGTTTTAATGTACAGAATTTCTCTGACGGAAACGGTGTTATTGATGATTTAGGTATTGATAATATTTCCCAGATTAAGAAAAAAGCTGCTATTGCAAAAGCGGAAGCTGAAAAGGAAATTGCGGTTGCAAAGGCAGAAGCTGATAAACAGGCTAATGATGCAAGAATAAACGCAGAGCGTGAAATTGCAAAGAAGAATAATGAACTTGCTCTCCAAAAAGCAGAACTTCAGAAATTAGAAGATACTAAGCGTGCGGAAGCCGATGCTGCTTACAGTATTCAGGAGCAGGAACAGCGTAAGACAATTGAAATTGCAACTCAGGAAGCAAGTATTGCAAAGCAGGAAAAAGAAGTTATCTTAAAACAGCGAGAAGCGGAAGTTAAAGAAAAGGCTTTGGATGCGGAAGTTAAGAAAAAAGCAGAAGCAGATAAATTTGCACGTCAGCAGCAGTCTGATGCTGAATTGTATGAAAGAATGAAAAATGCGGAAGCGGATAAATTTGAGCGTGAAAAAGAAGCGGAAGCATTAAAGGCAACAGCAGAAGCTCAGAAATATGCGAAAGAACAGGAAGCTGCCGGTATTCGTATGGTCGGTGATGCAGAGGCAGAAGCTATTCGTGCAAAAGGTATTGCGGAAGCGGAAGCAATGGAGAAGAAAGCAATTGCTTACCAGAAGTACAATAACGCCGCTATGGCAGAAATGCTGATTCAGGTACTTCCTGAAATTGCAGGTAAGATTGCAGAGCCTCTTACACAGATTGACAAGATTACTATTATCGGTGGCGACGGAAGTAATGGTGTAAATACCGTAGCAGATAATGTACCCGGTGTTATGGCTAAATTATTTGAAACCATGAAAGAAACAGTGGGAATAGATTTGGCTGATATTGTAAAGGCCGGTACTTATGATGCTAAGGTTAATAGAAATATTAATTTTACAGGTCTTCCTGAGGAAGAAAAGGAAGAAGCAATTGCTGCTGTTTCAACGGCAGTAGCAAATGAAATAGCGACCGATATGGAAAACGCATAAATAAATCGGAGTTAGAAATAAGTTCTGACTCCGATTTTTGAAAAAATAAAGATGAGAGGTAATCAGTATGGCATGGTATGACCAGGCAATATTTTATCATATTTATCCGTTGGGGCTTACAGGAGCACCAAAACAAAATTCTTATGAAGAACCTGAGCATCGGTTAAATACAATTATTCCTTGGATTTCTCACATGAAAGAAATCGGATGTAATGCACTTTATATTGGTCCTCTTTTTGAATCTGTAGGACATGGTTATGAAACTACTGATTATAAAAAATTAGACAGCAGACTCGGAACAAATGAAGATTTGACTAATTTCGTGGCAGAATGTCATAATCAGGGAATCAAAGTAATTCTTGATGGTGTATTTAATCATACAGGAAGGGATTTTTTCGCTTTTCAGGATATTAAAAATAATAGAGAAAATTCACCTTATAAAGACTGGTATTGTAATGTTAATTTTTCAGGAAATAATGAATATAATGACGGATTTTCTTATGAAAACTGGGGTGGATATAATTTACTTATAAAACTAAATCAGAATAATCCGGCAGTCAGGGATTATATCTGTGATGTCATCCGTTTTTGGGTCAAAGAATTTGATATTGACGGTATCCGTTTGGATGCTGCGGATGTACTTGATTTTAATTATATGCAGGCACTTCGTCTGGTAGCCAATGAAGTAAAAGAAGATTTTTGGCTTATGGGCGAAGTAATTCATGGTGATTACACCCGCTGGGTCAATGAAGGTACATTACATTCTGTTACTAATTACCAATTGCATAAAGCTTTGTATTCCGGACATAACGACCATAACTATTTTGAAATTGCCCATACGGTAAAAAGACTTTATGAGATGGGCGGTAATCGTCCGGATGGATTAAAGTTATATAATTTTGTAGATAATCATGATGTGGAGAGAATCTATACAAAACTAAATAACAAAAATCATTTTGTACCGACTCATATATTAATGTATACATTACCGGGTATTCCTTCTGTTTATTATGGTTCGGAATTTGGTATGGAAGGAAAAAAAGAATACGGATCTGATGATTCTTTAAGACCTGCTCTTTCTTATGAGCAGTATAAAGATGCAATCGAAAAAAATGATTTTACAAAACTGATTGCGGCTTTGGGAAAAATCCGTCAAAATACAGATGCATTGTCTTATGGAGATTATAAAGAACTTCTTTTGACAAATACTCAGTATGCATTTTCAAGAAATTATAACGGTCAATCTGTAATAGTAACCGTAAATAACGCAGACGATGATTGTGTAATGAATCTTCCGGCAGGAAATGTAACAGAATATGTAGGTGGTTTGTCGGGAACGAGTGTAACTGTAAACGATGGTTATATCTCAGCTAATGTAAAAGCAAATTCCGGAGAAATATGGTTGCCGGCAGGTACATGTGAAGAAAATTTAAAGCCTATTGAATTAGAAAAGATAAAAGCTGAACCTATAAAAGAAACTATTGTAAAACAGAACAAATCCTATGAAGAAATGACAATAGAAGAATTACAGGAAGCAATTCTTGATAAAATGAGAAAGAACGGTCCTGTTACCGATCAGATGAAAAAAGACATTATGGAGAATGTGTATCATAATTCTTTGGTAACATGGGCTAAAAGTTTTATTTAATATCAAATAGGAGCCATTTGTCATGGAAGTGACAGAAATGGAGAGAATATGAAAAATTTGAGAAAATCTGTTATACCTGTTTTAGTAACGACAATGGCTTTGATGGGCTGTTCAACACAGCCGGGAGCGGAAAAAAATAGCGGGACTTCCTCTATGGCAGATTTGGATAAAACAGTTCAAATTATTCTTTCGGATAATGGTATTACAGTTGATGGAAAAAAAATTTCAACAAAAAAAAGCAGTGCTGTTTATGTAGGAGCAGATATTGTTTATTATGAAGAGGGAAAAGACGAAACTTACGGTAAAGGAACTAAGGAAGATGAGCACAGTAAAGAAGAAGCTGATAAGCATACTGTGGTGACTATTACCAAACCCGGTACCTATAGCGTAAGCGGAAGTCTCTCTTACGGACAGATTGCCGTTGATTTAGGTGAAGATGCCGAAGATAATAAAGAAGCAGTTGTAAATCTTATACTTGATAACGTGAATATTAATTGTGATGTTGCTTCGGCTATTGTTGTGTTCAATGCTTATGAATGCAGTGATGATGATGAAGAAAGTGCAACTCCTAATGTAAAGACGGAAGATGCCGGATTTAATCTGATTTTGGCAAAGGATAGTGAAAATGTGATTGATGGAGCTTATGTTGCCAAGATTTATAAGGACGGAACTACCAGGGAAGATATTAAAAATAATGAAGTAAAGAAAAAATATAAGTTTGATGCAGCAATTGACAGTCAGGTATCTTTTAATATCAATGCACAGGAAAACGGAAAGCTTATTGTAAATGCTGATAATGAAGGTATTTCCAGTGCACTTCATATGACTATTAACGGTGGAGAAATTATAATTAATGCTTCCGATGATGCTATTAATACAAGTGAAGATAATGTATCTGTTTTAACAATCAACGGTGGTGTGCTTACCTGCGATGCCGGTCTGGGTGATGAAGGGGATGGAATTGATTCAAACGGGTATATTACCATGAACGGTGGTTATGTGATTGCCTGTGCAAATGCTGAAAGTCAGGATAGCGGTATTGATTCTGATAAAGGAATTTTTGTAAATGGCGGCACTCTTCTTGCCAGCGGGAATATGTATGATGAAATCAGCAATGATTCGAAGCAGGTTTTTATGGTGCTTAGTTTTGCACAGAAAATAGCAGAAAATGAACTTATCATGGTAACGGATGAAAAGGATAAGCCTATTTTGGCATTCCGTGCAGTAAATGATTATACTATTGCATCATACAGCAGTCCCGACCTTGCAGAGGGAAATTACCATCTTTACAAAGTATCTTCTGTTATAGGAGATTTAAACGGAAGTATATATACGAATATTACAGAATATAAGGATACAGTCAGACTTGCTTATACCTCCGATTTTGTAGGAGGATTTGGCGGTGGCATGAGACCGCCTATGGATGGGAAACGTCCGCAAATGCCGAAAGATGGAGAAATGCCGGATGGCGGAGAAATACCACCTATGCCAGAGGGTGGTGAAGCAAATACTGAGTTTAACCTAAGCAAAGAAAATTATCAATTTGGTGGTATAAT
>CAYWHY010000051.1:0-9903 GCA_964458255.1 uncultured Lachnospiraceae bacterium
GTAGCGCTCTACCACCTGAGCCACACCCCGAAACGCAAGATTTATTATATATGCTCCTCGCGAAAAAATCAAGTAAATTTTTAAATTTTTTAAAAATTTACATAAATCTTAAAAAACGCTGTAAGCAAAATAAGTCCTCTGATTCCCTTTCCTTCTTTTTTGCCTAAGTTTATTTCATTTCCTCCAAAAGTTTCTTTAAAAACTCCCACACACGCTGCGTGGATGCAATGCTCAGTTCTTCTTCCGTCGTATGAATATTTTTCATGTCAGGTCCTATGGACACACAGTCAAGATTCTGTATCTTATGTGCAAAAATACCACATTCAAGTCCTGCATGGATTGCCTGAACTTCCGGCTTTTCACCATACATTTCTTCATAAAGCTTTACCATTTTATCGCGAAGAAGCGACTCCTTCCGATAAGCCCAGCCGGGATAATCTCCCGTAACTTCTACCTCAATATCAGCAAGCATTGCTAATGCTTTTAACCGGTTTATAAGCTCCTTTTTAGCACTCTCGTAAGAGCTTCTGACCGAAATTCCCACATGCAGCCTGCCTTCCTTGCAGCTAAGAATACCTATATTCAAAGAAGTCTCTACCAAGCCTTCCATGGCACCGCTCATAGCCTGCACGCCGTTTGGCAAGGCATGTAACATGGCAACGATTCTGTCCGTTGTCTGCTTATCCGTCACGTTTTGCCTTTGACAGACTAATGCTTCTCCCCCTGCAAACACCGCCTCTGCTTTCACTGCAGGGTCCTTTTCCGCAAGCTCCAGTCTTAATGCTCTGTTTACCTCATCTATAATCTCTTGTACCTGCTTTTCACACACTGTTTCATCCGCATACCCTGTCAGCAGAATCTCCGCCTGTGCTTCTCTTGGTATGGCATTGTCGGCAAGACCGCCTCCCAAAGAGATAATCCGAAAATCTGACTGTCCTGAAAGCTGATATAATATTCTTGTAAGAAGAACGTTTGCATTTCCTCTTTCTTTATGAATTTCCGCACCGGAATGACCGCCTAAAAGGCCTGATACCTTTATCTTACAGGGAATCCCTTCCCCTTCTTCCTCTTTATAATCAAAATTAAAATTTACCCCGGCTCCGCCTGCACAGCCTGCCAGAAACATTCCCTCTTCTTCCGAATCTAAATTAATTAATGTGGTGGCTTTGCAACAGGATAAATCAATTCCCCTTGCGCCGTCCATTCCCACTTCTTCATCTACCGTAATGACAAGCTCAATACGCGGATGCCTGCAGGTATCATCATCTAAAAGTGCCAGTCCGTAAGCTATTGCAATACCGTCATCACCGCCAAGGCTGGTTCCTTCCGCATATATTTTATCTCCCGAAATCTTAAGCCGTAAGCCTTCCTTTGCCATATCAATATCATAGTCCGGCTTCTTTACCGCCACCATGTCCATATGACCCTGAAGCATAACGGGAGCACTGCTTTCATACCCCTTCGTTGCTTCTTTTATAATAATCACATTACCTAATGCGTCCTGATAAAATGTAAGTCCGCGTTTTTTTGCAAAATCTGCCAGATAGTCGCTAATCTTCTTCGTATTTCCCGAGCCGTGCGGGATATTACAAATTTCCTCAAAATAGTAAAATACCTTTTCCGGTTCTAACCCTTTAAGCACTTCCATTCTGCCGCTCTCCTTATGCCGATTATATAAGCCCTGTCACTTTCTACATCATAACACAGATTTCCCATGAAGTAAAAAAGAACCTTATCAATTCCCTGACAAGGTTCTTAAGTATTTCTTATTTAGATTTATGCAAGTTTACTTTTTGCAAGTTCTGCCAGTGTCTTGAAGCCTTCAGCATCATTGACTGCCATTTCTGCAAGCATCTTTCTGTTAATATCTACTTCTGCAAGCTTAAGACCATACATAAATCTGCTGTAGGATAATCCGTTTAATCTTGCAGCTGCATTGATACGTGCAATCCATAACTGTCTGAACTGACGCTTTCTTTCCTTACGTCCTGCATAAGAAGAAGCTAATGCTCTCATTACGGACTGTTTTGCTACTCTATACTGTTTGCTTCTGGCTCCTCTGTAGCCCTTTGCAAGCTTTAATACTCTGTTATGTTTTTTCTTAGCGTTTAAACCGCCTTTAATTCTTGCCATGTCTTATTTCCTCCTTACGACTCTTCCAATCCTCATCAAAACTATTCTTACAGATAAGGTAAAATCTTCTTCATATTCTTAACATTTGTTGCATCTGTGATAGCAGACTGTCTGAGATTTCTTTTTCTCTTAGTAGTTTTCTTGGTTAAGATATGGCTCTTATAAGCTTTACTTCTTTTTAATTTACCTGTTCCTGTAGCTTTGAAACGCTTTGCAGCAGATTTGCTTGTTTTCATTTTGGGCATAACTCATTCCTCCTGTATATTCAAATTAATTACTTTCGATAGCAGGTACTTCCTTCTATCATCTATTTTAACCGATATGCTAACGCTTTGCGGCTAAAAACATAGTCATACTTCTTCCTTCCACCTTGGGAGCTTTCTCAATCACACATACATCTGCAAGTGATTCTGCAAAATCATCTAAGATATGCCTGCTGCTTGCCATATGTGCCATTTCACGTCCGCGGAAACGAAGTGTTACTTTTACTCTGTCTCCTTTTGCCAGAAACTTCTTTGCTGCATTTACCTTCGTATTTAAATCATTCGTATCAATATTCGGAGAAAGACGGATTTCTTTTACTTCGATTACCTTCTGTTTCTTCTTCGCTTCCTTTTCTTTTCTGGTCTGTTCATATTTGAACTTACCATAGTCTACAATCTTACATACAGGCGGCTTCGCTGCAGGTGCTATTTTTACCAAATCAACTCCTGCTTCCTCCGCAAGCTGTAATGCTTCTCTGGCAGACATGATACCTAACTGCTCACCATCTTCGCCGATTACACGTACTTCTTTGTCTCTAATCTGTTCGTTAATGAATAATTCGCTAATGGTTTTACCCTCCCTAAAAGAAAAATTTCTAACAACAAAAAAGTGAATAGCATAACTATCCACTTCAAATTTCTCAAAAGGTACGCACTGCGAGCCCTCGTTTTACGAAATATGAACACCTGCCGGCCCAATTGCCGCAGGGTGAGAGTGGATACTCTGCTTGTTTATTGTGTTTCAACACACTAAACTAATATATCACTTGCCATTTCAAATGTCAATAGATGTTTCCATCTTTTTATATAAATTATTCTGCAGCCTCTGCCAGCTGAACTTCTTCCTCTTTTACCAGTTTGATTTCACCATCCGTTACCTCAAAATCCGCTAACAGTTCATCATCTGCAGACTGACTGTAGGTAATGGTATATGTGTTTTCAGCAAGAATCATATAGGTAAGCTGCTCAATTCTGTTATCACCTGTCTCGTAAGCACTGCGTATCTTATACGCCGGAACTCCGTTCATATCCATCTCTTCAAAAGATTCTACGTTAACCGTTACATCATTTCCGGCTTCCTTATAGGCTGCCTCTAAGCTTTCTTTGTATTCCTGTTCTGTCAGTTTTTCGGAAACAATTCCCGCATCTCCCTCTGCAACAGAATAATATACATTAGAAGAATCCAAAGGTGCCATCTCATGCAGATACATGCCGGGAATCTCTTCCGATGCCTTGTATCCCTCCGGAATTACCACAGCGCAATATTTCACTTCTTCTCTGCCGCTTTCTTTTTCCACTTCTTTCATTGTAAATTCCTGCATTTCTATGTATTCTGTTTTTTCTTCCTCAGATTCCTTGATATCCGCAACGGTAACTACCTTTTTACTGCAGGCACAAAGTCCTGCTACTGTCACTATACATATAACAGTTACCGTCAACAACTTTTTTACCTTCATCAGACAAACCTCAGCCATTCATTGTACGCATATGCTATATATCATTTAAACACATTCTTTTCTATTGTTCAAGAGCGTTTTTTGTTTTTTGATACATATCAATGATGTTACTTCCCATGAAAAAGCGACAGCAAAGCTTATGAAAAATAAGTTTTACTGTCGCCGACTACAATTTTACCGACAAATTACTTTCCTTTAAAAGTTGCACACAAAGTATTTTTACAGTCACAGGTTCCACAGCCTTTAATGTCTACATGCTCGGCAATGCACTTGTAGTTGCTGTTATATACACACTTTACTGCTTCACAGTCAATACTGATGGTTCTGCTGGGATGCTCCAGAGCACTTGTAAAACGGTCCGCTTTTGCTTCCATAAAACTTTCACAGCAAGTATCCTTTTCCTCTTCCGCATACCTGCCTCCCACTAAAATATCTCCCTTACAGCAACATTTTTCCTTATTATAAGCACAATTTCCCGCTGTACAATTTAATTGAGCCATACCTTCCACTCTCCTTTCGGTTTTGTATTAGATAGTATGGCTCAATTTTTACTATTTATTCATTAAAACATTTTTCATCTGCACTGACCGGGCTTTGTTAGTATAATTCACGATAAAAATACCCCAAAAGTTCTTCGTAATCAGATTCATCCTCATACAGCAGTTCCATATCAGGCATATCTTCCACATCATAACATTTCACCTTCTAAAGTGGAAATATATGTCTTACATTTAGACTCTTCCATAAATGTATTGGTCTTTACGTTAATCGCTGCAATTCCTTTGGGAAAAGAATCCTTTAAGCTTACCATTTTTATCCCTCCGTATGAAAATATATTGTTTCTTTCATTGTATCTATTTTTCTACGTTATGTCAATCACTGCACTCCGACGCTTCATCGGAAAGCTGATACAGGTTAAGCCAATACCTTTCCATCATAATGCTTGCTTTTTCTTTCGTAAAAATCCCTTTCTGCTCCCATTTTTGTCTGATTTCATCCCTTGCATTTCCACTTCCCCAAAAAAAGACCCTTTTTCCGGTTTTTAAAAGCTCTTTTATTTTTTTTATACCCTCTTCATCTGAAAATTCTTCTACTAATGCATGATTTTGAGGATACATCTCCTGAATCAGCTCTTCCGGCTGCCCATACCATAAATAGCTTTCATTGTTAAGATAAAAAGATACCACTGCCTGTGCCTGATCAAAATTATATAATAAGATATCCTCTTTTTCTATTTGGGAAAGCACCTGCTTTGCCTGCTCCATTTGCAGCTTTTTCCACATCTCATTTCCATAAAAAGCACGGAAATTACGAACACCTGTGATTCCTAATACAATCAACAGACCGATGAGTACAATTTTATTATGTTTCCATTCATTTAGTAAAATGGAAAATGCCAGCCAAAACACACCAAGTGCCGGCAACATATAACGATATATAAAAACCGGCTTTATCAAAACAGAAGCAATCATTCCAAAAATAATAATTCCCAAAAGCACATGAATACATCCCAAAGCAAACGAAACCTGTTCCTTATTTTCTTTCGCTCTATTTATGAATGCGTTTCCCACCAGCAAGGCATATACACCAAATAGGAAAACAGCCATAACCACATTAAACAGCTCATTTGCAAAAGCCGGCTTCAACGCATATTCAACACATCCGCCCAATGTCCGTAAGGACACAGGTGCAATCCAGTAGCTTTCCTGTACTTTTTTCACCTGTACGGTCACTACCCTTATCAACCATGGTAAATAACACATACTACATGTAATGCCGCTCAAAAGCCAATTCCTGAAAATTTTGATGTTATTTTCCCTTTTCCGTACCTTAAGGCAAAAGCAGACACCTAAATAAAGATAAATCATAACAGCTGCCACACAGGCGAAATAATGCGTATAGCATGCTGCAATCGCACACACCGAAAGACCAATCCAGCAGCGTAAATCACCATTTTCGGATACCGTTGCCTTCTTCTGCCCCCCTGCCGTCACGATTTCATATGCATAAAGCATTCCTGCCACAACAAAAAGCAATGCATAACCGTACATTCTGACTTCTACCGTGCAGGCTGACAGTTGCGGCATGGAAACCACAAGAAAACTAAAAAGTCCCGCCGTAAAAAATCCATAATACTTTCTTACCTTGGTTACGGAAAGAAATGCGCACAGGAAAAACGGCACAACAGAAGCAAACTTTGCCGCAAAAATGCTCCCTGCAGGACTTTCTCCCGCCATTTTCACAAAGCAAAAGACAATTATATAGTAAAGCGGAGGATGCACATCTCTTGCCGTCCATGAAATCAATTCACCGATCCCGTTACTTACAAACCCCATTGTAAAGAGCTCATCATACCAGATATCATCGGAAAAGCAAAGATATACGGAAATAATAAGCATCACAATGCTTATTGCGAAAAAAATAATTCCGACTGTTTCATCCCATTTAAACTTCCGCATCATTTCTTTTCTTCCCAAGCCTCTTCCTTACGGATTTCCCTGGTTCTGATTTCCGTGCAAATCTGATCCACAAACTCTGCAAGAGGCTTCACACCTTCATCGCCCGCAAAACGGCTTCTTACGGATACGGTTCCGTCTGCTTCTTCCTGCTGACCTACTACCAGCATATAAGGAACCTTATTTAATCTTGCTTCACGAATCTTAAATCCAATCTTTTCGGAGCGGTTATCCACTTCTACCAGAACACCGTTCTTTTTAAGCTCTTTTCTTACTTTTTCCGCATACTCTTCATATTTTTCGGAAATAGGAAGTACTCTTACCTGTTCCGGGCAAAGCCATGTAGGGAACTTGCCTTCGTATTTCTCGATAAGCCATGCCAGAGTTCTTTCATAACAACCCATGGATGTTCTGTGGATGATGTAAGGTCGAACCTTATCACCGTTCTGGTCGATATAGTACATATCAAACTGCTCTGCCAGAAGAGCATCCCACTGAATAGTAATCATGGTATCTTCTTTTCCGTAAACATTCTTAGTATTGATATCAATCTTAGGTCCGTAGAAAGCGGCTTCTCCTACATCTTCCACAAAAGGAATCTTAAGTTCATTCATGATATCACGCATATGCTGCTGTGTTTCTTCCCAAACGTCTGCTTCTCCGATATATTTTGCTTTGTTGTCAGGATCCCACTTGGACAAATGATACGTAACATCTTCTTCTACGCCAAGTGTCTGCAAACAATATTTTGCAAGTGCAAGGCATCCCTTAAACTCTTCCACCATCTGGTCAGGTCTTACAATCAAATGACCTTCGGAAATGGTAAACTGACGCACTCTGGTAAGTCCGTGCATTTCGCCGGAATCTTCGTTTCTAAAGAGTGTGGATGTCTCACCGTAACGAAGCGGCAGGTCTCTGTAAGAATGCTGTGTTGCTTTATATACATAGTACTGAAAAGGACATGTCATGGGACGAAGTGCAAATACTTCCTTGTCGGTTTCTTCATCACCCATAACAAACATGCCTTCTTTGTAATGATCCCAGTGTCCGGAAATCTTGTACAAATCACTCTTTGCCATAAGAGGTGTCTTGGTTCTGATATAACCCCATTCATTATCTTCCAAATCTTCAATCCATCTCTGCATAGTCTGAATCATCTTAGCACCCTTAGGCATCAGAAGGGGAAGTCCCTGTCCGACAACATCCACGGTTGTAAAAAGTTCCATCTCACGGCCAAGCTTATTATGGTCACGAAGCTTGATATTTTCAAGATATTCAAGGTATTCAGCCAGTTCTTCTTTTTTATTGAAGGCTGTACCGTAAATTCTCTGAAGCATTGCCTTGTTAGAATCGCCCCTCCAGTAAGCACCTGAAGAAGATGTCAGCTTAAACGCTTTAATTCCCTTGGTACTCATCAAATGAGGCCCTGCGCAAAGATCCACAAAATCCCCCTGGCTGTAGAAGGAAATTTCCGCATCCTCCGGTAAATCCCGAATCAGCTCTACCTTGTAGGGTTCACCCTTTTCTTCCATGAACTTGATAGCTTCTGCTCTGGGAAGAGTGAAACGCTCCAGCCTGTTTCCTTCTTTGATGATTTTCTTCATTTCAGCTTCGATTTTGTCAAGGTCTTCTCTCGAAAAAGGTGCATGCTCAAAATCATAGTAATAACCGGTATCAATGGCAGGTCCGATTGCCAGCCTGGCATCGGGAAATACTCTCTTTACTGCTTCTGCCATAACGTGTGAGCAGGTATGTCTTACTACACGTAAACCTTCCGGGTCATTTGCTGTTAATATATTGAAAGCACAATCTTTGTCAATGATTGTTCGAAGGTCCACCACTTCGCCGTCCACTTCGCCGGCGCATGCTACTCTGGCAAGTCCTTCACTTAAATCTGATGCGATTTCGTAAACGCTTTTGGCACTGTCGTATTCTTTTACAGAGCCGTCTTTCAATGTGATTTTCATGTTTCTTTCTCCTCTTCTTTTTTATTAGAGCAGTGTGCATTAAAAAATCCCACGCACTACCTTCGTAATGCATGGGACGTAATATACGCGGTTCCACCCTGCTTGCTTCCTGCGCCTATGACGACTTACGGAAACCTCTCATAACAGTCACTTTGCAAATGCAAATTTACTGTTTACCTGTAACGTAGGCATACGGACCGGATTGGGGCCACTCAAAGTTAGTTTTCGGATGCTTCCTGTAAGGATATTTTCAGCACTGCCATGGTTTCCGGTCATTTACTTCTGTCACCCAAGGTCTGATATCCCTCTCTGCTGCATTTCACATCGTACTCTTCTCGTCAACGTGTTGTCTTTCTTTATCTTTTCTTATCATATGACAATTTTTAAATTCTGTAAAGCAAAATTTTTAAGTCATATCCTCAAGCAACATTTCCTCAACAATTCCTGCTGCTGTAGCAACTGCCTTACTGCAAGGTCTTTCCCTGTAATACTCAGCCGTTCTCTCGGATGGCGCGGCACTTTCTTCCATGCCATCTATTTGAAGAAGCTCCCGACAGATAATCGTGCCATGCTTTTCTTTAAACTTTTCAGCCATCTGTCTGGTCAAAAGATAAATGGCTTCTTTCCCCTCTTCCTTTGCAGGGTCAGTATTTCCTTCTTTAAGTCCTGCCAGTAATGCCATCGCTGATACCGCACCGCAGACTTCCCTCATTCTGCCGATACCACCGCCCATAGGGCTTGACAGCTTAAGCGCCGTTTCTGTGTCTAAACCAAATAAATCGGCATAGGTTGCAAAAACAGCCTGTGCACAGGTATAACCTGATTCAAATGTTTTGACTGCTTCTTCTACTCTGCTTAACATAATAATTCTTTCCGTTCCTTAATTCCTGCCGCAACATTTCTTATATTTCTTACCACTTCCACATGGACAGGGGTCGTTGGGATATACCTTGTCCGGTTTCACAACTGTTGTGGAAGATTTCTGTTCTTTGTAAAGAGCCTTTCTGGTCTCTTCATCAAAGATTGCTTCCCACTCAGGCAGTTCATATAACCAATCTGCACCTGCTCCTACCATGTTCCTGTATAAAAGAGCTTTATCAAAAGCAAGACTTACTTCCGTATCTTCTTCCATTTCTTCAATGGGATTTGCTGCTTTCAGGCTGTCGTTGATTCCATCAAGGAAGCCTGTCATGGTCATAATGTCTACTCCGTATTTCTCTGCCAGTTCCTTTACGGTCCCCTTCACTTCTTCATCGGGATTTTTAAGAAGGTCTGCATAAATGTCTTTTTCTTTTTCAAAATAAGCAGTCCAAAATCTCTGCAAATCTCCCTTATTAGCTGTTTCTGAGTAAGCCATATCGTGCCATTTTTGAAGTAATGCCATAATTCTTATCCTCCTTATCCGCTACGCGGATATTTCTTGTACATTTTTTGTTATTATATATTACTTTGGCAAAAAAGTAAAATTTTTTATTAAAATGATTTTTTTATGTATAAAGAGCAAATTCCTGGTTCATACTATGATTAGTCAATGGACCCCCTCCTTTGGCGAAGTGGACATTACCACTGTTACAGCAAGATAAATGAAATACTTATCCTCCCCTAAAAAAGCCTCCGGGACTGCAAA
>CAYWHY010000052.1:0-9392 GCA_964458255.1 uncultured Lachnospiraceae bacterium
ATTTTTAACAAAAAGACGTCAATCCACGGAATGTGAATTGACGTCTTTTATTCTTTCTTTTTCTATGGCTCCGCAATGCGTGTCACACCTACATAAATATTGGAAATACTGTACCATGTAGGATAATCTACGATTCCGGTCCGGGGAAGGTTAAAAATCCCCTGGAATGTCCGCACTGCTTCTGCCGTCCCCGGTCCGTAAATACCGTCTTCCGATATTGTTGGAATAGCCGGATAGTTGCGTGCAATTCTGTTAAGCTGCTGCTGTATCTGCCTTACCTTACTCCCCGAAGCACCAATGGTAAGATTGTATCCCGGCCATGATGACGGCACACCCGAAATGCTGTCTGCCGTGTTAATATACATATCGTTTCCATAGTAATACCTGATAATTTCAATGGGTGAATACCCTTCGCCTGCCAGATACTGGGATCCCCACTGACTAAGACCGTTGCAGGTAACTCTCTGTCCATCGCAATAAGAAGTAAAAATAGGCTGTCTGACGCCCGGTCTTGACAGGAAATTAGCAAATATGGAATCCACTATACGACCTACATTTGCATAAATATTACGTCCGTATATCCATTTCTGGTCATATGCCGTTGAGGAAGTAATCGTAAAATTATATCCCCGGTTCCGATACCACTCCGTATACACTCTGTTTAAGGTAAAAGACATAATTACAAGTGTATTGGCATAGATGGCATTTTCTTCCCATGTCGCATAAATTTCTGAGGAAACTACATTTTTAATGTAATCTCTGTATCGCACATAATAATTTGGTGCCGTAGAATCCTGTGGTGCACCGTCATGTACCACCACAAATTCCGGTATGACCACTCTGCTTAAAACAATTTCTCCGCTTTCATCCACAGGTTTTATTTCGTCCTCCGGGATTTTCGGCGGATATTCTCCGTATAGAGTATGATCCGGTATTACTATCGTTTCAAGCGGTTGCTGTGCCCCCTCTAACGGAATCATGGTAATAGGTTGGAGTGCCGTTACATCCGGCAAAATTTCTGTTCCTGACACATCAACCGTCTCATATCCCGGTGCCTCCACATGAATGTTGTATTCCGAATAAGGCATCTGCTCCGCAGGCTCCACGCTGTACTCCAACGGAGGTGCCGGCAGCTCAATAGTTTGCGTCTGTCCGGAAGAATTGGTGGTCAGCTTTTCTATCGTGACATCCGGTATTCCCGTGTAAGATATTGTAATGGTGGCATCCTTTACAGGAATTAATCCCAGTGAGGAAGTTACATTTATTTGCAATCCCCCAAGCTGTGTATTGTCTGTCTGCATACCACGCAATCTGTTTTCAGGCATAAAAATACCTCTGCATATCGATTTACCATATCTTATGCAGAGGTATCTTATTCTGTCACCTATTATTCCGTTATTTCGTCAGAAGCAGCATGATATCATTGCTCCTTGCCACGAATTTGGTCATGGCTTCAGGCTCAAGCGGTGCATGCTGCAAAAGTGCCAGATCATAAAGCTGTTCACAAATCATATTCACATTTTCACTGTCAATATTTTCCATGATATACTGTACCAGAGGATGATTTGCATTCAATACCAGGGTTTCGCCTTCCTTGCTAAGGCCGCCCATGTCCATGCCGGGCATGGAATACATTCTCATCATATCCTGCATTCTTCTGCCTTCTTCGGACAGCGTAATCATGGAAGAAATCTTCTTATTTTTCAGTTTTTCAACCTTTATGGTAATCTGATCCTTCTTCAAGACTTTTTTCATGACCTTGCTGATAGCTTCCGTTGCTTCTCCCATCTCCTTTTCAGTCTTCCTGCTTGTCTTGGCCTTAAAGGTATCTGTCAGATCCGCATCAATTCTCTGGAATTTGATTCCTTCATTCCTGGACTCTAACTGTGAGATAAAAGGCTGGTCTATATTGTGAGTTAAGATTACGGCATCCATCTTGGCCGCCTTAAACATACCGATATACTGGCTCTGCTGCTTTTCATCGGTCACGTAGTAGATGACTTTTTCTTTCTTTTCTTCTTCTGCTGCGTCATCAGTATCTTCACTGCTTACCACGTTACCGTCTGCATCCACAACTTCTGCTGCCTGTGCCTCTTCCTTTTCCCCATCGTCATTTTCCGCATCATCAGGATCAATCTTGTTCACTTCCAGGCACTCGGGCAATGTCATATATTTGCCTTCCAGATTCTTAAAGAGAATGTAGTCTGTCATCTTTTCACAGAACTTATCATCCTTTAAGCAGCCAAATTTAATGAAGGGACTAATGTCATCCCAGTACTTATCGTATTCTTCCTTCTCTGTTTTACACATGCCTGCCAGCTTATCCGCCACCTTCTTGGAGATATAATCAGAAATTTTCTTTACAAATCCGTCGTTCTGCAAGGCACTTCTTGATACGTTAAGCGGCAAATCGGGGCAATCAATAACGCCCTTAAGGAGCATCAGGAACTCCGGAATTACTTCCTTTATATTGTCCGCGATAAATACCTGATTATTGTACAGCTTGATAACACCTTCTATGGATTCATATTCCATATTAATCTTGGGAAAATACAAAATACCCTTTAGGTTAAATGGATAATCCATATTCAAATGAATCCAGAATAAAGGTTCCTTGTAATCCATAAATACCTTACGGTAAAACTCCAGATACTCTTCCCTGGTACACTCATTCGGATGCTTCATCCAAAGAGGAGTAGTCTCATTTAAAAGTTCCGGTTCTGTCTCACTGTTTTCTTTTGACAAATAAATTTCAGTAGGCATGAAAGAGCAGTATTTTTTAATTACTTCCTTTGCCTTGTACTCATTGCAAAATTCCAGTACATCATCATTTAAGAACAGGGTGATGGTAGTACCAACCTCTTTCCTGTCACCATCAGACATATCAAATTCCGTACCTCCGTCACATTCCCAGTGTACAGGGGCAGCCCCTTCTTTATAAGAAAGGGTATCGATGTGTACTTCATCCGCTACCATAAATGCGGAATAAAAACCAAGTCCGAAATGACCGATAATCTGGTCTTCATTTGTTTTATCTTTATATTTTGCAATAAAATCAGTTGCACCCGAGAAAGCAATCTGGTTGATATATTCTTCTACCTCGTCCGCTGTCATACCGATACCGTTATCGATAAACTTCAGGGTCTTTTCTTCGGGATTGACAACTACCTGTATCTTTGCCTTATAATCTTCCGGCAAAGAATATTCTCCCATCATATCCAGTTTCTTTAATTTGGTAATGGCATCACAACCATTGGAAATTAATTCCCTGTAAAAAATGTCATGATCCGAATACAACCATTTCTTGATAATGGGAAATATGTTTTCACTGTTAATTGATAAACTGCCGTGCTTTTCTGCCACGCTAATCACTCCTTCTTGTATAATACTGTGAAATGTTTACTAAAAACAAGTGTAATTCTCTTCTGTTTAAATGTCAAGAAAAAATTAGCACTCATTTTGTGTGAGTGCTAATAACATCCTGAAAATGCCGTAAATACACGTTCTTTATAATTCTAAATTTTTTATAAATTCACGTTCCAACGTATTGTTTGTATACCTCAAAAAAATTATCTGTTACTATCTCTTCATCATGAAGCAGTGTCACCTGTTCCCAGAGCCTGTCATTTAACTTTTTAACCAGGGGCTCCGCAAAAGCCTCATACTCCTGCCCAAAAACTTCTTCCTTGCGTTTTTCCACTATTTTTACTTTATTATCATCTGTCTCTTTTCTGTTAAAAGTAGTTATGCATTTGATGATATGATATCCGTACGAAGTTTCTATTATATCACTGATTTCGCCGGTCTCTAAATTAAATCCTGTCTCCTCAAATGCACTTTCCATTTCGCCCTTACCGAAAGAAATTGTTCCTTTTTCTCCATCACTGTATTCCAGCACCAGTTGCTCAAAATCACTGTCCTCCTGTCTGGCAAGCTGCAATACTTCCTTTGCACCGGCAAGAACCTCTGCCTTTCTTTCATCGGAATATTCAATTTTCTGCCCGGCTCCATCTGTCTCATACGTTTTAAACTGAATATGCTGCACAGTAATATTCCTTGCCTCATCATCGCTTATTTCCGGATTGATATCTTTAATAATATATTGATATACTTTATCCGCCAACGCATATTCGCGATAAAGATTTTCCACTACCTCCATGGTAACATGCAATGTTTCAATTTCTGTCCCGTTCAATGAAGAAAAATAGGCAGATGCCGCTTCCTTAACTTTCGCTTTTTCCTCATCACTAAGGCTTACCCCATGTTGCACTGCCAGCAGATTCATGGTCTTAACCTGGGAAATCTGTGCAAGCATCGTCTCCTTTATGTTTTTTTCCAGTGTGATACCGCCAAAATCCTTTTCCCAAATTTCCGCTCCGTAAATTGCCTCGTATTGATTTTCCATATTGGTCAGCAATATCATCATCTCTGTCAGAGAACAGGACATCTTCTCTATACGAAACACTTCGCCCTTCTCAAATCCGGCAGTAAGTACCACCTTCGTTACCTCTCTTTGTTTTTCTTTCTGACCATCACAACCTGCCACCAAAGACATTCCCATCAGGACAGCCGCAAGCAGAATTCTTTTTTTCATGCCCGTAATATCCTCAAAAAATTAATATTTATACCATTGCTTTCATGTACTAAGATACCACAACTTCTATCCTGCTGCCAACATTAGTTTTGTGTATTTTTATCTTATCCCTTATTTTTTCCGAAAGCTCCGGCACATGCGAAATAATACCGATTAATCTGTCTTTCTCCACTAAGGATTGCAATGTCAGGCACGCCTGTTCCAATGATTCGCCATCAAGGCTTCCGAAGCCTTCATCAATAAACAACGTTTCTACACGTACACCCCCGCTTAATGCCTGTACCACATCACTCATTCCAAGAGCAAGTGCAAGTGATGTTTTAAAAGTTTCTCCTCCGGATAAAGTTTTTACGGAACGGTATTTCCCTGTATAATAATCCATAACTTCCATTTCAAGATTATCCTTACTTCGTCCGTCACCTACCATCTGAGTTCTTCTAAGCTCATACCGTCCTGTACTCATAACCTTAAGACGTATATTGGCCGCTTTTAATATTTCCTCAAAATAAGCTGCCAGCACATACTGTTCAAAAACGAGGCGCAACCGATTATTTCCGTTCGCAGTATCATCCAGTTTTTTAATAATGCCATACTGCTTCTTCAGCCTTTGCTGCTCCCTGTTCTTATCCTGCAGGGAACGGAAGAGACGTCTGATATCCTGTACATAATGTTTCTCCTTTGAAAATTGTTCCCGTATGGCATCTCTTTGAATTCTGTGACTCTCAAGTTCCTGTTTCAGTTTGGAAATATCCTTCGGTTCCCTTTCCCGTAATTCCTGTTCTAAGTGTTGCAAAAGTTTTTCATTCGCATGACATTCTTCTTTGTATGCCGCAAGTTCTTTCTGCATTTCCTTTAACGCCGTTTCCGTCAGAAATGCCTGTTTATAGGTTTCCTCACTTGCAAATCCTTTTTTTCTTCTTATCTTCAGGAATTCTTCTTCTGCCCGTATCTGCATTTTCTTTTTCCGTTCAAATTCCTCTTTCTCTTTTAGCAGTGTTTGCCATCTTTCCTGTATTCGCACAGTCAGTGTTTCACTTTCCTTTTTCTGCAGTCCAAAATCCTCTTCCGAATATCCGTCAAGGTAGTGTCTAACAAAATCCGAACGTTTTTCCCTCTTATCCTTTAATACCTTCAGTGCACGTTCAGTCTCTCTCCTGTTTTCCAAAAGAACATTTCCCCGTTCCCTACATGCCACTGCCTTTTCATGAAACTGTCTGCTTTCTTTTTGTAATTTTTCATATACTCTCTTTTTCTTTTGTACATCCTGCAAGGTAGGCATTTCTTCTGAGCACTGTGCTTTATCCGGATGCTGTCGTGAGCCGCAGACAGGACATGGCATATCCTGTGCAAGTTCTTTTGCAAGGATACCTGCAATTCCGTGGCGATATTTCTTATCTGCCAGTTCGTAATCCGCCTTAGCTTCTTCTTCTTCTTTTTCTGCATCCAGGTATTCCCTCTGAAGCTGTTGTAAGTCGCCTTCCTGTTGCAAAAGCTGCGTTCCAATACCGTCCTTTTGTCTCAGCAATTCCCGATATGTCTTTTCTTCTTCATAAGCTTCTTCCACAAACGGTATCTGTAGAGCAAATATCTTCCCGTCCTGCTGCCTCTTTTTCAGTTCTTCCCATTCCTTCTCTAACATTTTTATTTTATGACTTAGTTCGTCCACGCGACATTTTTCTGCCTGGAAGATCTGTTCAACAAGCTGTACCTCCATTGCTGCTTCACATTTTTTTATCTTTTCTTCTTTTTCCTGTATTTGGTCGGCCATTTGAAACAGTTCATCTCTATGAAGCAGTTCCTTCGTCCTTGTTTCAAACAGGGATCTGATTTTTTCTTCTTCCGTCACCTGCACAGTCAGTTCTTCTACTTTTTTCTCTGCACAAAGACTTTCCCGTTCAAGCTTTTCACTTTTGTTTTCTGCCTCTTCCAGGACATCTTTTAAAAAATGCAAAATATTATCATAGTAGTAAGTTTCAGTATCTGTAAGATTTTTCCATTCCTGTTTGTGTCCCTCCACCGGCTCAAATAAAGAAATATCCTCTTGTATCTTATGGTGATATTCCATTACCTGCTTATAAATCGCACCGCTGCGATTCTTAAGTTCAACGGCTATCCTCTCATACAAATCAGTATCAAAAATTTCCCTGAAAATTCGGGACTTTTCGGAAGCTGTGGCGGTCAACAGTTTAGCGAACTCTCCCTGTGCGATTAGGGAAAGCTGCTTGAACTGTCTTAAATCCAACCGAAGCAGCTCCTGCATTTTTCTACTCACTTCGCTGCTTCCTTCTATTTTTTCACCGGAAGGCAACACAAGACAGGCACGTTCCTTTTCTTTTGTCATCTCCTTTGCACCGGTTTTACGCTTTTTAGGTCTCGCATACTCAGGGTTCCTGTAAATATGATATGCCTCATCACCATGCGTCATGAAAAGCTCCACATATGTAGGCGTATCATCTTTTACGAAATCACTGCGCACGCTGTTTTTTTCCCTGACATTTCCGCTCATACTTCCATACAGAGCATAAGTGATGGCGTCAAAAACAGTGGTCTTTCCCGCTCCGGTAGCTCCGGTAATCAGAAAAAGCCCCCTGTTACCTAATTTTGTAAAATCAATTTCCTGTTTTTCCCTGTAAGGTCCCCACCCACAAAGAATCAGTTTCGTCGGTTTCATCCTTTTTTAGTCCACTTTCCTTACTACATCTGTCATAATTTCTCTTTCTTCTTCCGTCAGCTTTTCTTCCCGCACAAGCTCATAAAATTCTTCAAACAAAGAGAGCGGATTTTTTTTATCCATTGTCATGATTCCTGTCTGATTGAAGGTTTCTGCCATTTTCTCTTCCCTGACAATCTGCATAATATTCGGATAAACACTTCTCAATGTTCCAATCGGATCGATTAATTCTTCCCTGTCAGTCAGAATAGCCTGTATATAGTCCTCCCGTTCCGGTCCCTCCATAGATGCCCGTTCCATTAATTCCTGCAGGCTGCCTTTTACTTTTCGCATCTCACGCATTGGCCGTAACGACACTTTTTCTACCCTGACAGGTTCTGTATCACATATTTCAATACAAAGAACGGATTTCTCCGAATTCACTTCACCAAAAGAATATTTTAAAGGAGAACCTGCATAATATATGGGTCTGTCCGAAATCTGCTGTGACTTATGAATATGTCCCAAGGCCACATAATCAAAACTATCCATACACGAAGCCTCCACATTATCCAGACCTCCTACATGAATGGTGGTTTCACTATCTGAAAGCTCCGGTTCTTTTCCTGCATCTGTAACAAAGTAATGCGTTACCAGAATTCTACGCACCTTTTTATCATCTGCCTTTTCCTTCAGGTAATCCCGAATCACTTTTTCCACAGCCTCTCCACTGCTTTTTGCATCAACCTGTGAAGGCTTAATAAATGGCAAAAGTACTACTTCCACCTTATCCTTATCCTTTTCCAAAACAAAGGTGGCCGGTCTGTCCTTATAAACACCCCC
The DNA here is from genome assembly GCA_964458255.1 of uncultured Lachnospiraceae bacterium. Taxonomy (GTDB): domain Bacteria; phylum Bacillota; class Clostridia; order Lachnospirales; family Lachnospiraceae; genus Suilimivivens. The sequence goes on from CAYWHY010000052.1 coordinate 8,088, forward strand.
AATCCCTATTTGCTGATTGGCAAGCATCTCACTTGCAAAGCTTAAACGCTCCGGCGAATCATGATTACCGCTAATCATAAAGATAAAGATTCCCGCTTTAGCAAGTTCTGTCAAAAAAGAATCCAGCAAAAGGACTGCTTCCCCTGTAGGAATGGACCTGTCATAAATATCCCCTGCAAGAAGAATAGCATCCACTCTTTGCTCTATAGCAATTTCTTTGATTTGGTCTAATATAAATCTCTGATCCTCCAACATGGAAAAATCATTGACTATCTTTCCAATATGCAAATCAGCCGTATGCAAAAATTTCATCTTTTTCCTATTGCTTCCTCCCGTCTGTTTATCGCAAGGTATCCCTTCCATCCGTTCTTCTTAAGTATTTTCCTTTACTCTTTCCTGCTTAATACTAAAACTGCTCCGATTACAAGGGCAACGCTTCCGAGTATTATCAGAATTATGAGACCGATTTGTTTCATCAGGGTTGATTCAGAATCCTCCCAAGGCTTGATTTCTTCCGTCTCTTTTGCATCATCTTGCATATGCTCCTTTATTTTTTCCTGTATTAGCTCTGTCTTGTTTTCCAAAGTCTGTTCACTAACAATAATTACATAATCCGAAGCGTGTTTGAAGTTAAATGCCGCTTTACCATTTGCATTTACAGGTGACGCACACATAAACCTAAACTCACCTATTGATTCATCATAATAGAAAAGATTTGCATATTCTCCGGACTTTGCTTCATCAAGCGAAACAGTAAGTATTGCATCAAAGCCAAAGCTTCCTTCATGTGCAAGTGAAAGCTCTACATAAGCATTTTCTCCGTTAAGCAGCTCCTTTATTTTTTCCTTTGGAATATCGCTGCTTCCTAGTGTTACTGCAAAATCAATATCCTCAAGCGGTTCTGACGACATTTTATTTCCATCAATTGTCCACGTTACCGTTTCACTCATGTTAAGGACTACTTGTGTACCTTCTTCTCTTACTCTCTCTAACGTACCGGCAAATACCTTCGTATTTTCTTTCATATCCATAGACACCCTTTTATGCTCTTCTGCTTTAGGTGTTACTGTGGGCTTTGCTGTCGGCTTGGCCGTGGGTGTTGCTGTGGGCTTTGCCGTGGGCGTTGCTGTGGGCTTTGCCGTCGGCCTGACCGTTGCTGTTGCCGTCGGCTTGGCCGTGGGCGTTGCTGTCGGCTTGGCCGTGGGTGTTGCTGTGGGCGTTGCTGTCGGCTTGACCGTTGCTGTTGCCGTCGGCTTAACCGTGGGCTTTGCTGTCGGCCTGACCGTTGCTGTCGCTGTCGGCTTG
>CAYWHY010000053.1:0-9297 GCA_964458255.1 uncultured Lachnospiraceae bacterium
TTGGAATCATTCTCGAGTCAACGGCAGATATGCAGAAATCAAAAGCAAAGCAAAAAAATCCGAATCGCTTTTGTGATGAAGGATTATACAGGGTGGTACGATGCCCTAACTATCTTGGAGAGGTGATTTTCTGGACAGGTGTCTTTGTGTCCGGTATGAATATTTATAATGGCGCATGGCAGTGGGCAGCCGCGGCGACAGGATATGTATGTATCGTCTACATCATGTTTGGTGGTGCCAGAAGATTGGAAATCAGACAGAACAAAAATTACGGCACGGATCCGGAATATCGGGAATATGTGAAAAAGACTCCCATCCTCATACCTTTCATACCACTATACAGTGTGGAAAAATATAAATGGTTGGTGGGATAAGATGGAAAAACGACTGTTTTTTGTTGTGGTAAAATAAGACGGAAACTATTATAATGATGAATAGTCACGTGAACATAAAAATATAGAAAAAGAATAGGATTTCTGTTGACCTAAACGATGGGAGGAATTATGGGTAAATTAAAAAAACGAATGATAAAAGCGGTTGTAACGGTGGCTACACTGGTATTAACGGTCGGTGCTGCTGTAGCACTTGATGAGCCAATGTATGCAGAGGCGGCAGGACGTCCTGTCTCAATCGACTCCTGTCTCATTTCGGGAACGGATGTAGTGTGCCAAATAAGTGCAGACAGTGTTCCGCCGAGTGATGACGGTAAATTATATATCTATGCGAATGAAGTGTATTTAGATGGACCTGCGGGAGATGTGGTGGCAACTGTTAAGGCAGGAAAATCTGTTTCGGCAAGGTTCCCTTTAAATTACAATACTCCTGAATCAAATTTGAGCCGTAAATTTCTAATCGCAATTAAGCGTGGCGGACAGATGATGCAGGTCAGTGATGAACATTATATAACAAACGCGGAAGCGGTTGCGAAGTATACGTCTGCACGTATGAATGTGGGTATCAAAGGACTTTTGCCGGATGTTACAAGATTGCATCATGGAGAATTGCAGGATCTTGGAGTGCAGCAGGTTGTATATAATATGTGTCTGGATGATATTTGCTCAGATGCCTCAGTCCCCGGTGCTATTGTGTTTGGCTATAATGGACAGACTTATTATTTTAACGGAGCGGTAATTGCTAACTATGATGCATTGGTTAAGCATTTTAATAACAATGGAATACAGGTTACCATGGTTTTGCTTAATAACGGAACCGGAGCCTACTCACAGGATTTAATTCACCCAACAGCAAGAGGGGAAGCTTGCCCGGGATATGCACTTAATGTGGCAGAAGCAGGTGGCACCAATCATTTGAAAGCAATCGGTGCTTTTTTAGGACAGCGTTATTCCGGTACGACAGGCTTTGGACAGGTGGATAACTGGATTTTGGGCAACGAAGTAAATGCCCGTACATCATGGTGGTACAGCAAGTCAACATCACTTGATTTTAATGTTAATACCTATGTTAAAGCATTTCGTATCATTTACAATGAAATGAAAGGTATGAATGCTAATGTCCGCATTTACAACTCCATTGACCAGGAGTGGAACCGTAAATCAAATCCGGGAAGCTTTCTTGCAAAGGATTATCTTGATCAGTTTAACTATTATATAAATCGTGAGGGGAATATTGACTGGGGACTTTCTTATCATCCTTATAACTCTCCGCTGTTTGACCCCTATGCATGGAACGGACCGGAAGCGTGGGTTAAAAATAATATTAAGACACCGTACATTACAATGCAGAATATCGATATTCTGATTAACTATATGCACCAGCAGCATTTCTTAAATCCGGCAGGGGAGGTGAGAAGTATTTCCCTTGCAGAGATTGGTTATACTTCAAGCTTCGGACACGAAGCACAGGAAGCATCCATTGCATATGGTTATCTGAAAGCAGCGTCACTTCCTGATGTGGACTCATTTATTCTGTTTCGCCAGACAGATGATGACCATGAAATGAAAAGCAATCTGGCACTTGGACTTATTGATGCAAACGGCAATAAAAAGCCTGCCTATGAGATTTACAAATATTTAGGTACGACAAATGATGCGGCAGTAAAAGTAAGAGCATCATCCATTATCGGAATGGATATTGACCGGATGATTAGTCAGAATATTATTTGGACAAGACCGGGAACCGGTGGCGCTTAAGTTATTGGGAGAAGGATATGATAGAAAAATTTTTTCGATTAAAAGAAAATAATACCACGGTTAAAACAGAAGTAGTTGCGGGAATTACCACATTCATGACAATGGCATATATTTTAGCGGTAAATCCCGCCATACTGGCCGATGCAGGTATGGACAAGACTGCGGTGCTGATTGCAACCTGTCTGGCAGCATTTGTAGGTACATTGGCAATGGCTCTTATTGCAAAGTATCCCTTTGCATTAGCTCCCGGTATGGGCTTGAATGCCTATTTTGCATACACGGTGTGCGGCATTATGGGTTATTCGTGGCAGGTGGCGCTGATGGCGGTTTTTAGTGAAGGTATTATTTTTATAATACTGTCTCTTACCAATGTGCGTGAAGCTGTTTTTGATGCGATTCCCGCCACGTTAAAAAAGGGGGTCAGTGCAGGGATCGGTCTTTTTATTGCGTTTATCGGTTTGCAGGGAGCACATCTTGTGGTAGCAAATGAATCCACACTGCTTACCTGCGTGGATTTTGCGGATAATTGGCATACACAGGGAATTTGTGCAGTACTTGCATTAATTGGTCTTTTCATTACGGCTGTTTTGTACATTAAGGGAGTAAAAGGCTCTATTTTAATTGGAATTATTGCTACGTGGGTGCTGGGAATGCTGGCACAGGTATTGGGGATTTATACGGTAGATATTGAAAGCGGTTTTTTCTCCTTGTACCCGGCACTTGGGTTTACTGATTTTTCGGCACTTGGTAAAACATTTGGTCAATGTTTTTCGGCAGATTTCAGTAATGTTAACATATTCAATTTTATTGTAGTGTTATTTGCATTCTTATTTGTTGATATGTTTGATACCATCGGAACGTTAATCGGTGTATGTTCTAAAGCAGATATGCTGGATGAAAATGATAAGCTGCCGGGAATTAAGTCTGCTCTTTTGGCAGATGCAATTGCAACAACGGCAGGTGCCATATTTGGCACCTCCACAACAACTACCTGCGTGGAAAGCTCTGCAGGTGTTGGAGAGGGAGCGAGAACGGGGCTTGCGTCCGTTGTGACTGGCTTCCTATTTCTGCTTGCCATTTTCTTTGCACCTGTATTTACGGCCATTCCGGGATTTGCAACGGCACCGGCACTTATTTTTGTTGGGTTTTTGATGGTGTCCGCTATTTTAGACATTGATTTTAAGGATGTATCGGAAGCAGTTCCGGCATATCTTTGTTTTATTGCCATGCCGATGATGTACAGTATTTCTGAAGGAATTGTAATCGGAGTGATATCTTATGTGGTGATTCATCTGCTTTGCAGAGAGAGTAAAAAGATTAATCCGCTTATGTATGTTTTATCGGTTTTATTCATTTGTAAATATATTTTCTTATAAAGTGAAAAAGGAAAGACACAAAGCCGGGGGCAGCTTACGGGGCAAGTGAACTGCACTTCGGTTTTTCTTTTGCCGGAAGAAGCAAAACTTGACGTTTCCGCACACTTACTTTATAATAACATGTAATGTATTGGTGGAAGTGTGGCAGAGGAACTGTTGCCTTTTATGTAGAGGGGATAAAGGAGTTGCAAAATGATAAAAAGTATGACCGGTTTCGGCAGATGTGAGATACAGGAAGGTGATCGTAAGATTACAGTTGAAATGAAATCCGTAAATCACAGATATTTGGATGTAAATATTAAAATGCCCAAAAAACTTAATTTTTTTGAGGCAGCAATCAGAAATGAACTGAAGAATTATATTCAAAGAGGAAAGGTAGATATTTTCATTACTTATGAAGATTTTACTGAGACCAATGTCTGCGTAAAATATAACAGAGAGCTTGCAGCCGAATATATGGCACATCTTAAGGAAATGGCAGAGGAATTCTCAATTGATAATGATGTAAGAGTATCGGGACTTTCCAGATATCCGGAAGTACTGACCATGGAAGAACAGACTGTGGATGAAGAAAAGCTTTGGCAACTTTTAAATAAGGCATTAAAAGGAGCAGCCGAGGGCATTGCGGAAACAAGAATTAAAGAAGGTAACAATCTGAAGAATGACCTGATTGATAAGCTTGACGGTATGCTTACGCTTGTGGATTTTATTACCGAACGTTCACCACAGATTATTGCTGAATATAAGCAGAAGCTGGAAGAAAAAGTAAAAGAACTTTTGGAAGATGTGAAAGTGGATGAAAGCAGGCTGCTGATGGAAGTGACCATTTTTGCAGATAAGGTATGTGTAGATGAAGAACTGGTCCGCTTAAGAAGTCATATCGAAGCAACGAAGGAAGCATTGATTGCCGGCGGCAGCATTGGAAGAAAGCTTGATTTTATTGCACAGGAAATGAATCGGGAAGCCAATACCATTTTATCAAAATCAAATGATTTGGAAATTTCCAATCATGCAATTGAACTTAAGACTGAAATTGAAAAAGTAAGAGAACAGATTCAGAATATTGAATAAGCATGTGAGGTAAAGGGTGAACAAATTAATTCATATAGGGTTTGGTAATATTGTTAACGCAGATAAAATTATTGCCGTTGTAAGTCCTGATTCGGCACCTGTAAAGCGTCTGGTACAGCGTGCCAGGGAACAGGGAAGTGCGATAGACGCCACACAGGGAAGAAAAACAAAGGCCGTGCTTGTTATGGAAAACAGCCAACTGGTGTTATCGGCACTGTTACCGGAAACCATAGCCCAGAGAGTGCAGGCGGAAGGAAAAGAAAATGATGAAGCGTAAAGGAATATTGATTGTAGTTTCCGGTTTTTCCGGAGCCGGTAAAGGAACGCTGATGAAGCGGCTGATACAGGATTATGATTGCTATGCTTTATCCATTTCCATGACAACAAGAAATCCCAGATCCGGTGAAGAAAACGGAAGAGAATATTTTTTTGTCAGCCGTGAAGAATTTGAAAAATATATCGGGCAAGACAGTTTCATAGAATATGCCTGTTATTGTGACAATTATTACGGAACACCCAGAAGATATGTGGAGGAACAACTGGAGGCAGGTAAGGACGTAATTCTGGAAATTGAAATACAGGGAGCGTTAAAAATTAAAGAACGGTTTCCGGAAGCACTTTTAATGTTTGTTATGCCGCCCGGTGCGGATGAATTAAAAAGAAGACTCGAAGGAAGAGGAACGGAGAGTGCGGAAGTAATCAGCAAGCGCCTTAAGAGGGCGGCTGAAGAAGCCGAAGGGATTGAAAGTTATGATTACATTGTAATCAATGATCATCTTGAGGAGTGTGTTAAGCATATGCATAGCTTGATTGTAGCAGCACACGATACCCCTGATAGAAATGAAGAATTTATCAAAAAAATGAGGAAGGAACTGGAAGCTTTTGTAAATTAGGCTTTTTGGTGAAAGGAGAAAACTATGTTACATCCATCTTATTCAGATTTAATGAAAGTAGTAAACAGCGAAGTGGAACAGGGGGAGACACCTGTTGTGAACAGCAGATATTCTATCGTAATGGCTGCTTCTAAGAGAGCAAGACAAATTATTGCAGGTGATGAACCACTGGTATCTTCAAAGGAAAGTAAGCCATTATCTGTGGCTGTCGAAGAACTTAATCAGGGAAAAGTAAAAATCCTGTCAGATGAAGAATAAAGCAGTATGATGGCGACCGGAAAATCCGGTCGCCATTTGTTAGAAAGGGTAACTTACAATGAAAGTTTTATTTATTTCCCTTGGTTGTGACAAAAATCTGGTGGATTCTGAAATGATGATAGGAATGCTGGCAGAAAAAGGCTATTCATTTACGGATGATGAAACTGAAGCGGAAGCGGTGGTAATTAATACATGCTGTTTTATTAATGATGCCAAGGAAGAAAGTGTTAATACTATTTTAGAGATGGCGGAACTTAAAAAGAGCGGTCAGATTAAAGCTCTTATTGTTGCAGGATGCTTGGCACAACGTTATTGTGAAGAAATACAGGAAGAGATAGAAGAGGTAGATGCCATTATCGGTACTACAGCGATTGATGCTATCACCGGGGTACTTGATGAGGTACTCGCCGGCGAAAGTAAAAACCATATCGATACCCTTGATAAAGCACCCGTCAGCGGAAAAAAACGTGTAATTACCACAGGCGGTCACTATGCGTATCTTAAAATTGCAGAAGGCTGTGATAAGCATTGTACTTATTGCATTATTCCCAAGGTGCGCGGAAATTACAGAAGTGTTCCCATGGAAAAACTTCTTGCAGAGGCTGAGCAATTAGCAGAAGACGGCGTAAAAGAGCTTATTTTGGTGGCACAGGAGACGACTCTTTATGGTGTGGACTTATACGGTGAAAAGACACTTTCCAAGCTGTTAAAAGAACTTTGTAAGATAGAAGAATTCCGGTGGATACGTATTCTTTATTGTTATCCGGAAGAAATAACGGATGAACTTATAGAAACCATTAAGACAGAGCATAAGGTATGTCATTATCTTGATATTCCTATTCAGAGCGGAAGCGATAATGTCTTAAAACGGATGGGCAGAAGAACGAATCGTGAGCAGATTGGCAGTCTGATTGCGAAATTGAGAAAAGAAATTCCTGATATCTGCATCAGAACAACTTTTATTGCGGGATTTCCGGGAGAAAGTGAAGACGACCATGAAGAGACCATGGAGTTTATCAATGAAATGGAATTTGACCGTTTAGGTGTATTTACCTATTCGCAGGAGGAAGATACACCGGCGGCGGAAATGGATGATCAGATTGAGGAAGAGATAAAACTTTGCCGTCAGGAAAAAATGATGGAGCTTCAGCAGGAAATTGCTTTTGAAGCGGCGCAGGAGATGAAGGGTAAAGTCTTAACAGTTATGGTAGAAGGTAAGATGGCGGATGAAGATGCTTATGTAACCAGAACCTATAAGGATGCACCGGGTGTAGACGGATATTTGTTTGTGCGTACAGAAAGAAATCTGATGAGTGGTGATTTTATAAAAGTAAAAGTGACGGGAGCCCATGAATATGATTTATTGGGAAAACTTGTAGAAGAATAAAACTTGAAAAAACGGAAAGGCAGGAGAAAAAATGAATTTACCTAATAAACTGACAATCATTCGTGTAATAATGATTCCCTTCTTTATTGTATTTTTACTGGTGCCTATCACAACGGTTGATAAGTGGATCGCACTTGGTATTTTTGTTGTGGCAAGTCTTACAGATCTTTTGGATGGACATATTGCAAGAAAATATAATCTGGTAACGAATTTTGGAAAATTCATGGATCCCTTAGCGGATAAGCTGCTTGTATGTTCTGCGTTGATTTGTTTAATTGAACTTGATAAAATACCGTCATGGATGGTCATTGTTATCATTGCAAGAGAATTTATTATCAGCGGCTTCCGCTTGATTGCGTCTGATAATGGTGTGGTAATTGCAGCAAGCTATTGGGGCAAGTTTAAAACCACTTTCCAGATGATTGCCGTATGTCTTATGATTGCAGATATTGAGGCATTACAGCTTGTGACGAACATTGTGACATGGATTGCGGTTATTTTGACAGTAGTATCGTTAGTAGATTATCTGATTAAAAACAAAGATGTCATGAAGGAGACAAAATAATGTGCCCGGAAGAAGAAATTGTTGCCCTGCTTTCCGAAAGAAATTGGAAGCTTACCACGGCAGAGTCCTGCACGGGAGGAATGATTGCGTCTACGCTGATTAATGTGCCGGGAATATCCGATTTTTATGAGGAAGGATACATTACTTACGCAGATAGAGCCAAAAGTAAGCTGCTTTCGGTGGATGAAAAGGTCCTTGCTGAGCAAGGGGCCGTAAGTAAGGAAGTGGCTGCTATGATGGCTAAAGGCGCAGCAAAAGCATCAGACGCTGATGCTGCCGTAGCAGTAACGGGGATTGCAGGTCCCGGTGGCGGAACAAAGGAAAAGCCGGTAGGGCTTGTATACATTGGATGTTATGTTTGCGGGAAAGTGAGTGTAACGGAAAATCATTTTAAAGGAAACCGTTTGGAAATCAGGCAAAAGACTGCAAAAAAAGCATTGGAACAGCTTCTTGCATGTATGAAAAATAGTACAAAGCGGGTTTAATCCCATGATTTTTAGCAGGAGTAATCCTGCTTTTTCCTTGCGAAAAACAGGGAAATATGATATTGTTATTTTATGATATTTCAGATATGACAGGCATCTTGTTATATCGAATATAATCTGCTTTGCATATCCGGCACATTCTGCCAACAATCCAAAGCAAAATGAGGAAGGAAGGGAGAGGTGCCTTTGAGGGAGTTTTATGGGACAGTTAGGCTGTTAAAATAAATTCAGAAAAAATAAAAACATGTTGTTGACAAAATCGAACATTTGTTTTATTCTATAAAAGAACAAATGTTCCTACTAAAGGAGAGCATATTTTATGGAAAAGAATGAAAAGTTAAAAGCACTTGATGCAGCACTTGGACAGATTGAAAAGCAGTTTGGCAAAGGTGCGGTTATGAAGCTGGGGGATCCGGCGGCACAGATGAACATAGAGACTATCCCCACGGGGTCTTTAAGTCTGGATATTGCATTGGGACTTGGCGGTATTCCCAAAGGAAGAGTCATAGAGATATATGGTCCTGAATCCAGTGGTAAAACTACAGTTACCCTTCACATGATAGCGGAAGTACAAAAAGCCGGTGGAATTGCCGGATTTATCGATGCGGAGCATGCATTGGATCCTGTGTACGCTAAAAATATCGGTGTTGATGTAGACAATTTGTATATTTCCCAGCCGGACAACGGAGAGCAGGCATTAGAGATTACAGAAACAATGGTGCGTTCAGGTGCACTGGATATTGTAGTAGTTGACTCGGTTGCGGCACTGGTTCCTAAAGCAGAAATTGACGGAGATATGGGTGATTCCCATGTTGGTTTGCAGGCACGTCTTATGTCACAGGCACTTCGTAAACTGACAGCAGTTATCAGCAAGTCCAACTGTACGGTAGTATTTATTAACCAGCTCCGTGAAAAGGTGGGAATTATGTTCGGTAATCCCGAAACAACTACCGGCGGACGTGCATTAAAGTTTTACTCCTCAGTACGTATGGATGTAAGAAGAATTGAATCCTTGAAGCAGGGTGGTGAAGTGATCGGTAATAGAACCAGAGTAAAGGTTGTTAAGAATAAGATTGCACCTCCGTTTAAAGAGGCAGAATTTGATATTATGT
>CAYWHY010000054.1:0-9101 GCA_964458255.1 uncultured Lachnospiraceae bacterium
ATTATAATTATAATTAATTATTGGTCATTTTGATATATATATTTTCTATTCTTTGTAAAGTTTATGCAAAATGATACAAACACCTTTCAAAACAAAAAGCAACCGTTAAGGTTTTTACACCCTAAACGATTGCCCTTAGCTTTTCATTTATTATTACAGTAAATTTTTTCTCAGTTCTTCACCGGTTTGCTGACAAAGATATGCAGGCGGAATATCAAACACCGTCTTGCAACCTGTCATACCCTCCTTATTCATTCTGTATGCAGCTCTTATGTAAGCCGCAATAACAGAGGCCGTAAATTCCGGATTAGAATCCAGCTTTAAGCTATATTCAATTAAATGCTTATGCTCTCCGTTCATACCTGTAACACCGCTACGAAGCACAAAACCTCCATGCGGAATACCACTGTGGTCTCTCTCTAATTCTTCTTCTGTAATAAAATGAACGGTAGTATCGTAATCTGCAAAATAATTTGGCATATTCTTAATTTCCACCTCAATCTTCGCAAGATCAGCACCTTCCTCAGGCACTACAAAGCATTCTCTTGTATGTTTCTGTCTGGTAGTAAGTTCAGGATTTACACCACTTCTGACAGCCTCCAATGCTTCTTCTACGGGAATCGTATACTGTTTTCCATTCTTTACCCCTTCTACTCTGCGAATGGCATCTGAATGTCCCTGGCTTACACCTTTCCCCCAGAAAGTATAATCCTTTCCTTCCGGTAATATTGCATTGGCATAAAGACGATTAAGCGAAAACATTCCGGGATCCCAGCCTACAGATATAACAGCAGTTTTTCCGCCTTCCCTTGCCGCTTTATCAACATTGGTAAAATGCTCCGGAATTTTGGCATGTGTATCAAAGCTGTCAACTACGTTAAAACATTTTGCATATTCAGGCGTCTGTTGCGGCAAATCTGTTGCACTGCCACCACAAAGTACTAAGACATCAATCTCTTCTGTCATTTCCTGCAATTTATCGGTATGCAAAACCGGCACACCCGCAGTTCTGATTGCAACACTGTCAGGATTTCTTCTGGTAAATACCGCTCTTAATTCCATGTCAGGATTCTGCATAATTGCACATTCAATTCCTTTTCCTAAATTTCCATAGCCCAAAATTCCTACTCGTACCATCATCATTCTCCTATTCTATCTGTTTTTTAATAAAAAGACCTTATAAATCACATGATTTATAAGGTCTTTTACTGCCGGCGGTGGGACTTGAACCCACACGTGGTTGCCCACAACAGATTTTGAGTCTGCCTCGTCTGCCATTCCGACACGCCGGCAAATATATCCTGAAAGCACACCTGTGCTTTAACAGCCGAATACTATGTTAACATATTCGGCTATTATTGACAAGACCTAAAATATAAATTTTAAAATTCAATTTCCTTATAAACCGGTAAGCAATCCAATGTCGCAAAATAATCTTCGGGCTTTTCCGCTCTTCTGATTAATTCTACATTTCCATCCTCTTTTAAAAGAAGCTCTGCGGATTTTAATTTACCATTATAATTATATCCCATTGCATATCCATGAGCACCGGTATCATGAATCACCATATAATCTCCCATTGCAATCTTCGGAAGCATTCTGTCTATGGCAAATTTATCATTATTCTCGCAAAGAGAACCTGTTACATCATATTTATTTTCGCAAGGTTCATTTTCCTTACCCAAAATCGTAATATGATGATACGCACCATACATGGCAGGCCTCATAAGATTTACCGCACAGGCATCCACACCGATATATTCCTTATGTGTATGCTTCTCATGAATAGCCTTTGTTACCAACTGTCCGTAAGGTCCCATCATAAAGCGCCCCATTTCCGTGTAAATAGCAACATCTCCCATTCCGGCAGGCACTAAAATTTCTTCATACACTTTGCGGACTCCTTCACCAATCACTCGGATATCATTCGCTTCCTGATCCGGTCTGTAAGGAATTCCCACACCACCGGAAAGGTTGATAAACTTAATATCTGCACCTGTTTCTTTTTCCAGGTTTACAGCTAATTCAAAGAGCTGTTTTGCCAACATAGGATAATATTCGTTTGTTACCGTATTACTTGCAAGGAAAGAATGAATTCCAAAATTTTTAACACCTTTTTCTTTTAAAATGCGGTATCCTTCAAACATCTGCTCTGTAGTAAAACCATACTTAGAGTCACCCGGATTATCCATAATACCGTTGCTCATCTGAAAAATTCCACCGGGATTAAATCGGCAGCTCATGGTTTCGGGCAATTTTCCTAAAATACTTTCCACAAAATCAATATGCGTAATATCATCTAAATTAATGATTGCACCCACTTTGGCTGCATAAGCATATTCTTCTGCCGGTGTATCATTGGATGAGAACATAATATCATTTCCCGTAATTCCCATTGCCTTACTAAGCATCAGCTCTGTTTTAGATGAACAGTCACAGCCGCAACCATACTCATTTAAAATCTGAATAAGACGCGGATTCGGATTGGCCTTTACTGCAAAATATTCTTTAAAACCGGGATTCCATGCAAAAGCCTCTTTTACTGCCTCTGCGTTTTCTCTGATTCCTTTTTCATCATAAATATGAAACGGAGTAGGATATTTCTGTATGATTTCCTCCACCTTTTCTTTTGTTACAAACGGTATTTTACTCATGATACCTTTCTCCTTCCGTAAGCTCTATCAAATGCATTTCATTTCGCAGCGCATCTTTAAATATTTTGATAAAATTCTCTTGTCCCGTATAAAGACAAGTGTCATCTTTATTACCTGTCAGTTCTCCTGTCAAAGCAAATTTCGAGTCAACGATGAGTCTGACATTTTGTCCCTTTGCCTCACCAATATAGCAAGTACTTCCCACTTTCAGTTCGCTACTTTTTATTTCTCCGTCTGTAATAAGTACCAGCTTCTGCTTTTCTTTAATTACCGCAAGTAACTCTTCTTCCAATTCTTCTATCCGTTTTACGGAAGCTGATAAATATATTCTATATTTTGTCTCTCTTATCATATTTATCATTTTGTCCCTGATGTTTTTACTTCCGGTAATGGTAATATAACCGATTTCCGTTTCCTTCATAGCCGGGATATTCTCAGTCAGATATTTTTTATCTTCATTCATTCTGCGAATTTTGTTATCACAAAATTCTTCTACCGGCACTGCTATATATTTATTGGTACTTCCCTCTGCCAGATAAACTGCTCCCTTATCAGCAAGACCTGAAAGACCACTATACACATTAGACCGGGAAATTCCTGTCTGTTTGGCAACTTCATATCCCGTCAGTTCTCCATTTTGATACAGACAAAGATATAAATTTGCTTCCTGTCTGGTCATGCCAAACATACACAATTTCTCAAGTACTTCGTTTTCGTTCATTCTTACCTCACAAAAAAAGCATCTGATTTTAGATAGTAGTTCTTTATAGGAACACTATAGTAAAATTTTGATGCTTTGTCAACATAAATTTTATATATTAACTTATTTTTATCTTCTTACACATTATCTATTTGCCAGTCAATCGGTGCAACTCCGTTCTTCTGTAAAAATTCATTGGTCTGACTAAAATGCTTACACCCAAAAAATCCTCTGTATGCCGATAAGGGACTTGGATGAGGTGCTTTTAATATCAGGTGTTTAGGATTCGTCAGCATCGGAATTTTACTTTGTGCCGGTCTTCCCCAAAGCAAATAAACAATCGGTCGATCCTGCTCATTTACTGCATTTATAATAGCATCCGTAAAACGCTCCCAACCTTTTCCCTGATGGGAATTTGCCTGATGTGCCCGCACGGTCAGCACCGTATTTAACATAAGCACACCCTGCCTGGCCCACTTTTCCAAATATCCGTTATTGGGTATGTAACACCCCAAATCATCCTGCAATTCCTTATAAATATTCTGAAGTGACGGCGGTAAATCCGGCTGATCCGGTAATACTGAAAAGCAAAGACCATGTGCCTGATGTTCTCCATGATAAGGATCTTGTCCTAAAATTAATACCTTCACCTCGCTTAATGGTGTAAAATGAAAAGCATTAAAAATATCATCTGCCGGAGGATATATAATATGCGTATTATATTCCTTCAATACAAACTGATACAAATCCTTATAGTAAGATTTAGAAAACTCTCCCTTAATCGTATCAAGCCAATCATTTGTTATCATTGCCATATGAATTACCTACTCTAATCTATTACATTAAAATTTTGTATTACAATCTCACGGAAACATTTTTGTCACGCAAATATTTCTTTACTTCGTTAATTTCCAATTCTTTATAATGAAATAAGGACGCTGCCAATGCAGCGTCTGCACCGCCTTCAGTCAATGCCTCATAAAAATGTTCTTCTGTTCCTGCACCACCGGAGGCAATTACCGGAATAGAAACATTTTGGGATACCATTTTTGTAAGTTCTATGTCATATCCCGCTTTTGTGCCATCACAATCCATACTGGTTAAAAGAATTTCTCCTGCTCCAAGTTTCTCCGCCTTCATCGCCCATTCTATCGCATCAATCCCCATATCCACACGACCGCCGTTTTTGAAAATATTCCATCCACCGTCCTGTCTTCTCTTAGCGTCAATTGCCACTACCACACACTGGCTCCCAAATTTTTCTGCCGCATCGCTAATCAATGCAGGATTCATAATGGCAGCGGAATTAACAGCCACTTTATCGGCACCTTCACGCAAAATCATTTTAAAATCCTCTACACTTCTGATGCCACCGCCTACCGTAAACGGAATAAACACTGTTTCGGCTACTCTTCTTACCAGTTCGGCTTTAATCTCTCTGGCATCGGAAGATGCTGTAATATCCAAAAATACCAGTTCATCCGCACCGGCTTTATCATACTGTTTACCAACCTCTATCGGGTCTCCTGCATCTCTTAAATTCACAAAATTCGTTCCCTTTACCACTCTTCCGTTATTTACATCCAGACAGGGAATAATTCTTTTAGTATGCACTGCTTTAGCCCTCCCTCTTTATGTTGATAAAATTCTTCAAAATTGCAAGTCCTACTTCAGAACTTTTTTCCGGATGAAATTGACAGGCAAATATATTTCCCTTCTCAACAGAAGCATGAATCGTCGTACCATACTCTGTAGATGCTACAACTATATCTTCCTCTTCCGCCTTTAAGTAATAAGAATGTACAAAATACACATATGAATTTTCTGCTATTCCTTCATAAAGTCTTCCTTTATTGGGATATGAAAGAGAATTCCAGCCGATATGCGGTATCTTAAGTCCCGGTGTATCCGGGATTCGTAATATTTCTCCTTTTAATAACCCAAGGCCTTCCACATCTTTGCACTCATCGCTTCTTTCAAACATAAGCTGCAATCCAAGACAAATTCCCAAAAATGGGGTGTTATTTTCAACTATTTCTTTAATAACCTCTTTAAGTCCATAGCTATTTATCTTGGCCATGGCATCGCCAAACGCTCCAACCCCCGGCAAAATCACTCTGTCAGCCTTTAATAAAACATCTCTGTTCCTCGTCAAGACAACCTCTTCTCCCAGTGTCTGTAACGCCTTTACCACACTTCTTATATTTCCAGCATCATAGTCGATTATTGCTGTCATCCTTATGCTCCCTCATTTCCTTTATTAAGCTCTGCCATGTCTTCTTCTGCAGGCAAAATATCCTGCGGCTTATCAGAATCTTCTTTTGCTTCATCTGACTTCGGAATTGCCGTTCCTTCCACTATGGAATAAATCCGTTCTGAGTACCTTGTGTCATCATACGCAATAATTTCCAGTGCTTCCGATTCATCAATGGAATACTGTTGCATCAATATAGAAAGAATCTTCTGATAACTGTTTAGCAACTCTTCTCCTGCACCAAACTCATCCTTATCTGTTATTTCTCCATATTTACGTATGCCCGCAAACAACATATCAAGAGCCTTTGCTTCTTCCCCTACTTCCTGATAGAAATAATAGGCTTCTGTAATTCGTTCCATTTTAAGTACAGTTGAAACCCTATTGAATATCAACATATCATTTGCATTCAGATTTTTATCATACAGAAGTATATAAGTTTCTTTATAATCTCCCTTGTAAAAAGCTTCCCTTGCCTGTTTTTTTTCTGCATAATCCGGTAAAAAAACACTCAGGCTCATAATTGCCGCAATTATTGATGCACAAAAAGCAGCCATAACCGATAACGATTTTCGGGATAAAACTTTTTTGGGTATTCCCTTTACCGTTTCTTCACTTTCTTTCTGTACCTTTTTGTTTTTTTCTTTTTTCTTTTTTTCTTTTTTGTTTTTTTCCTTTTTCTCTTTTTCTTTTTTCCTTTTTTCTTTTTTCTTTTTTTCTTTCTTTTTTTTACCTTCCTCTGCCTTATCTGCATTGGCACCCTTTAATGTATCATCACTACTTATCAAAGTTTCATCTTCATCGGTCTCTTTTTCTTCCTTAAGAAGAGCACTAAAAAAACTTCCAAATGGATTAGCTCTCTTTTTTTCCTTTTTCGGCACAGTCTCTTTAACCAGTTCCTGTATATCTTCCCCCCGGGCATCAAACAGCTCATCCTTTTCAACATTTTCCAATATATCAACTGTTTCATTATTGTCAGATTTTTTTAACAATTCATTGATCTCCTTAAGACCTTCATCTTCCATCTCCCATTTGTCTATGTATTGTGTAACATCTGCATCTTCCGGCATCACATTCTCTTGTGAAATACTTTCTTTCCTTTTTTCCTCAGATGACACATAACCTGAAAGGAGCTCGCCCAAATCATTTTTTTCAAACGTATCATCAGATTCATCTAACTTATCTACGGCATCAGCTAATAGTTCATCCAAGTCCGTCTTCCATTCTTCTGCGTCCTTCTCTTCGGATTTTAAAGTTTCTACCGCCTCATATTCTGATTCTGCTTCTTCTGATTCTATATTTTTAAGCTCTTGATTCTCCTCTGATACAGAATTATCAACAATATCAGTTATAATTTCTTTTTGTATCTGAGTTTCTCTTGCCTTTTCCTCTTCTTCAAAATTTTTTAACAGGTTATCTAAATATTCTTCATCCATTGCCATGATGTATCCCCGCTTTCCAATTATTTCAAGCTTAGTTTATCACAATCCATCCTATTAGACAATTCTTTTAAGAATTTCTTCGGTGAAGCCTCAATTGCACAGCTTCGCTCTTTGATTTCCTCCGTAATCTGAAATAATCTGCTATGCACCCGAAAAAAAGAGGCTTTTTTATTAAAAAATGTTACTTTTTCAAACGGCCATCTGATTACTGTCGGGAATTTCATACCTGCACCTAATTCCAATATACATACTTTTCTGTTCAACGTTCCCTGAAGCCACTTAGTATAAATCTGCCATTGTTCCAAATAACCTTCTTCCAAATAATCATTACCTAAACTGACCGTATTAAAAGCCAATGGATAAGCACATTTCGGACAAACCGGCATATTAATACCTTTTTCATCAAAATTATCCCTCATCACTGCTTCTATCTGTTTCATTAAATTGCTATCTGCTTCATATAAATCTGTCGTACATTTATGACTGCATTGCAACTGTCTGTAATTACCGCACGGCTCAACAATTCTATCCGGCAGAAACCCCGTCTTATGTATCAAACCATCTGTGCATAAAGAAACAATAAAATAATTTTTATTTTCCAAAGCCCTGAATAAACTTTGATAAAATTCATTTTTTAAATCTATATTTTTTACCAGATTATTTTCAATTAATACTTTTTTTACGAAAGGAATGATCTGCTTTCCATCTCCAAATTTATGAACAGCTTTTTGAAATTGTTTAGTCTCTGCAAAATCCTTTTCACTTATTTCCCACTCTTCACCAATTCCAACTAAAACAAATTCTGCTTCGGAAATTTTTTCCATTAATAAATCAAACTTTATATCCATTACATTCTACCTCTTATATTTATCATCAAAATACTATCATTTACAATGAATAAAAGCCGGAAATACTTCCGGCCTTTCATTTATTCATACCATCAATGCTTTCTTCCTATGTTTACTTACGGGTCAGCTCGTCAACAACCCTGACCAGATTTCCAATTTCAGGCTTTGATAATTGAGCATCAGCTCCAAGAGCTTCCCCCTTTTTTTTCATTTCGTCATTTACAAGAGATGAGAAAATAACAACGGGAATCTCTTTGGTTGTATCATCAGATTTAATCATTTTTGTCAATCTGTGTCCATCCATCATTGGCATTTCAATATCCGTAATTACACACTGAACATGTTCTTTCAAAGTACCTTCTTCTCTAAATCTGCAAATAGTATCCCAAGCTTCCTGTCCATCACAGGTATGTATCAAATTAGCATAGCCTGCTTTCTTTAAAGAATCAACAATAAGCCTGTTTAATAAAATAGAATCTTCAGCGATTAAAATCGGAACATCACTTCTGCTCCTTAATCCCATTTCATCAATTTCACTCATTTTCAATCCTGTTTCAGGGCTAATATCAGTTACAATCTTTTCAAAATCTAAGATAATAATTAAGCGTTCATCATGTTTAACTATTCCGGTAGAAATACTTTCCTCAGCGGATGAAATTGTTGCACTCGGCTTAATAATCTGATTCCATGAAACTCTGTGGATTCCGCTAACATGGTCCACATGAAAAGCAATGTCTAATTTATTAAAATTAGTTACAATAAAAAGACCACCTTCTTTAGAAATCCCCCTCTGAAGGCAATTTTTCAAATCAATTGCCGTAATCATGGTATCTCTCGGCATAAAAATACCTTCAATGCTAGGATGAGCATTGGGTACCGGAGTAACTTTCTGATAAGGTATAATCTCTTTAATCTTAGCCACATTAATTCCGTATGCATTACCATCCAATTCAAACTCTAATACTTCTAACTCATTTGTTCCATTTTCTAATAGAATTTTTGTATCCATACGCACACCCCATTCATTTACGTATTGTTTATTATATTGACTATTATAACACACATTTTTTCTACAAACAATAAAATTTACACCTAATATTCAGTTAATTTCTTAAAACATAAAAAAAGCAGCTTACACTGCTTTTTCCTTTCATACCTTCAAAACCGAATACCAAATCTCTTAATCCGTTACTTTTGGTTAAG
>CAYWHY010000055.1:0-9049 GCA_964458255.1 uncultured Lachnospiraceae bacterium
ACTTTCACTTGACATAACATCAATTTAAGTTTAAAATTTAAGTGTTGTAAATTTGTTTTTAGAATGTTTATTCTACATACATTCTATATAGATAAGCGTACAATGAAAATTTAATAAGGAGGTGCTCCTGTAAATGGTGCAAGTTTTGATTGCAGTAATCGTCACTTTGCTTATATCGGCTGCATTAACCTGGGTATTAGCTTCTGCTTACCACAAGAAAGTTTCTGAAGCTAAAATCGGAAGTGCAGAGGATAAGGCACGAGAGATTATCGATGAAGCTTTAAAAACTGCTGAAACCAAAAAGCGTGAAGCCTTGTTGGAAGTAAAAGAAGAGTCCATTCGTACTAAAAATGAACTTGACAAGGAAGTTAAGGAGCGGCGTGCTGAAGCACAACGTTACGAGCGCAGAGTACAGCAGAAAGAAGAGGCAATTGATAAGAAATCAGAGGCGATTGAGAAGAAAGAAGCAAGTCTGGCTGTTAAAGAAGAAGATTTAGCCAAACAACGCGAAGAAATTTCAAAGCTTAACGAGCAAAGATTGCAGGAACTTGAACGAATCTCCGGTTTGACCTCCGAACAGGCAAAAGATTATTTATTGAAAATTGTTGAAGATGAAGTGAAACATGAAACGGCTGTCATGATTAAAGAAATGGAGAGCCGTGCTAAAGAAGAAGCAGACAAGAAAGCAAAGGAATATGTGGTGACGGCTATTCAGAAATGTGCTGCTGACCATGTGTCAGAAACTACTATTTCCGTTGTACAGCTTCCCAACGACGAGATGAAGGGTAGAATCATTGGTAGAGAGGGTAGGAATATCAGAACACTTGAAACCCTGACAGGTGTAGATTTAATTATTGATGATACACCGGAAGCAGTTATTTTATCCGGATTTGATCCTATTCGTCGTGAGGTTGCCCGAATTGCCCTTGAAAAACTGATTGTGGATGGACGTATTCATCCTGCAAGAATTGAAGAAATGGTTGAAAAGGCGCAAAAAGAAGTAGAAGTCATGATTAAGGAGGAAGGTGAAGCAGCTACTTTAGAGGTAGGTGTTCACGGTATTCATCCTGAATTGGTGAGACTGCTTGGTAAAATGAAATTTAGAACAAGCTATGGTCAGAATGCATTAAAGCATTCCATTGAGGTAGCACAGTTGTCCGGTTTGCTGGCGGCTGAATTAGGATTGGATGTAAGAGTTGCTAAACGTGCAGGTTTATTGCACGATATTGGTAAGGCAGTCGACCATGAAATGGAAGGTTCACATATCCAGCTTGGTGTTGAACTTTGCAGGAAGTACAAAGAATCCCCGATTGTCATTAATGCAGTTGAATCTCATCATGGCGATGTAGAACCCCAGTCACTGATTGCATGTATTGTACAAGCTTCTGATACAATATCTGCAGCAAGACCGGGTGCGAGAAGAGAAACGCTTGAAACATATACAAGCAGATTAAAACAATTAGAAGATATTACCAACAATTTCAAAGGCGTAGATAAATCTTTTGCTATTCAGGCAGGTAGAGAGATTCGTGTTATGGTTGTTCCGGATCAGATTTCTGACTCTGATATGGTACTTTTGGCCAGAGATATTTCCAAACAGATTGAGGCTGAGTTGGAATATCCCGGACAGATTAAGGTTAATGTAATCAGAGAATCGCGAGTAATCGATTACGCAAAATAAGAATTAATAATTAAGAGAATCTTGTTTTTCAAGGTTCTCTTTTTTATATCATAGGTAGCATGCTTTTGTTATATTTGTATAAAAAAGCAAATCATATAGGAAAATATTCATTAAAAGATTTAGTAAAAATTGCTTGTAGGATTAAGAATGCTATAGTACAATAGTATGTGATGTTGCATTGTATACAATTATGCAACGATACCATATCAGGAATCAGGAGGAATATGCGGCATGAAGGCATATAAGGAAATGAGTAAAGAAGAGCTGCTTTCTTTACAGGTGCAGTTAAATAAAGAATATGATGATGTGAAAGCTAAGGGACTTGTACTTGATATGTCTCGGGGAAAACCGGCAGCTTCTCAGCTTGATATGGGAATGGACTTTATGAATGTATTAAATGCGGATTCTGTATTAAAAACGGAAGACGGTGTTGATTGTAGAAATTATGGTATATTAGACGGTATTCCGGAAGCAAAGAAGTTAATGGGAGATATGTTAGGTGTTCCGTCAGAAAACGTGATTGTCTGCGGAAATGCAAGCTTAACAATTATGTATGATACGATAGCACGTTCTATGATGTTTGGTGTGATGGGAAGTACACCGTGGTGTAAACTGGATAAAGTAAAATTTTTGTGCCCTGTTCCCGGTTATGACAGGCATTTTGCCATCACGGAACAGTTTGGGATTGAGATGATTACTATCCCCATGACGGCTACAGGTCCGGATATGGATTTGGTGGAAAAATTGGTAAGCACTGATGAAAGTATTAAAGGTATCTGGTGCGTACCTAAGTATTCCAATCCGCAGGGCATAACATATTCTGATGAAACTGTAAGACGTTTTGCAGCCCTCAAGCCGGCAGCAAAAGATTTTAGAATTTTTTGGGATAATGCGTATGCTATTCATGATTTATATGAAGACAGAAGCGATAATTTACTTGAAATTTTAAGCGAATGTGAAAAAGCAGGCAATCCTGATATGGTTTATGAATTTTGCTCTACGTCCAAGGTGACATTCCCGGGAAGTGGTATTGCGGCTGTGGCATCTTCTGTTGCAAACTTAGAATTTATTAGGAAGACCATGACCGTTCAGACCATTGGTTATGACAAAATTAATCAACTTCGTCATGTAAAATATTTTAAAGATATTAACGGAATGAAGGAACATATGAAAAAGCATGCGTCAGTAATGCGCCCCAAATTTGAAGCAGTGCTTGATGTCCTTGAAAGAGAACTGAACGGTCTTGGAATCGGTACATGGGTAAACCCGAATGGCGGATATTTTATTTCATTTGATGCAATGCAAGGGTGTGCAAAAGAAATTGTGAATAAGTGTAGGGAGGCCGGTGTTGTAATGACATGTGCCGGCGCTACTTATCCTTATAAAAAGGATCCTAAGGACAGCAATATACGAATTGCACCTACATTCCCGACACCTGAAGAATTAGCTGCAGCTACAGACTTATTTGTTCTTTGCGTTAAATTAGTTAGTGTAAACAAGTTATTGGCAGAAAAATAAAAAGAGGATGAAGATGGAAGAATTTAGGAGGTTATCCCGTGATTTGGTACAGAAGGGTGCTATCATTGATTATTATCAGGATACCATTCAGGTACCAAACGGAAATATTGTAAAATGGGATTTTATTAAGCATAACGGTGCAGCGGCGGTAGTTCCGGTGGATGATGAAGGCAAACTGATTATGGTACATCAGTATCGAAATGCATTGGAGAGATATACCATTGAAATACCGGCAGGTGGTTTAAACAGTCCGGATGAGCCAACTAAGGATGCTGCAGAGCGTGAATTGGCGGAAGAGACAGGCTTTCATGCAAAGGAAATCGAATTCCTGATAAGTATTCGCACAACAGTGGCTTTTTGTAATGAGAAAATTGATATTTATGTGGCAAAGGGTTTAACACCCGGCAAGCAGAATCTGGATGAGGATGAGTTTGTCGATGTAAGGGCATATTCCGTCAGAGAACTTTTGGATAAGATCTTTAAAGGAGAAATTCAGGATTCAAAAACAATATCTGCCGTATTGGCCTATAAAGAAAAATATGGAAATAATTAATGACAGGCAGTGCATAGGCACTGCCTGTTTTTCATATATTTAGAAGAAAGGAAGGGATAGAATGTTTCAAAGAGAGCGTAATAACACATATTTAAAATGGTTCTTTCTTTTTGTTGTAGGATTTGTGATAGGGATTTTGTTTGTAAATTTTCGAAGTGGTATGTTTCTTTCGGATGAAGGAATTTTTTGTAAAACTTCCATGAATCGTATGAAGTATCTGGATGTGGATCATAGATTATTTTTCAGGTATGTGTTAGTGCAAAGATTGAAGTGGTTATTTTTAGCAGGACTGCTTTCGACAACCTGTTTTGGAATTGTGGCAATTTATGCCTGTATGGCATGGCAGGGAATTTTGACAGGAATGATAATTACGGCAGCTGTCATACGATATGGGATGAAAGGCATGGTACTGATTCTTTCTGTTTTTTTCCCACATCAGTTTTTACTTTTCCCGGCAAGCATCATGATGCTGTATTGGAGCTATCAGAATTGTTGTTTTTTGTATTTTCCGGGGAAAAATCCTTCCATCCTGCTTAGAAATCAAAAGAGACAGTATCTGAGACAACTCCTGTTACTTGGCTGGATTGTTGGTGTGGTGATTATCGGCTGTGTTTTGGAGAGTTATGTAAATCCGTTATTGCTTTCGGATGTTATAAAAATTTTTTAAAAAATTTTTTTTCAATATTTAGTATTTAAATAAGATGACGTTTCCGACATGTTGTACTTTTGATAGAAAAAAGCCGAAAATAAACGGAAAAGTGATAATATATATATTTGCTTTTCTTGTATTTTATGATTATAATGTACGAAAGGCGGTCAGAGAAAGAAGCAGATACTTATCTTTAATCCTGCTAGTTATGTAAACAGGCAATGAGAAAGGCTTTAGGGAACATGGAGAAGATAATCAATTCCTTTATCATATATATGCATAATGAAAAACGGACTTCTGAAAATACGGAAATGTCTTATCGCAGGGATTTGATGAAGGTACAGCATTATATGCAGGAACAGGGAATTGCGGAAATAAACAAAATCAGTGAAACCAACTTAAATTCTTACATTCTGTATCTGGAAAAAAATCATTTTTCAGCGGCAACCATTTCACGTAACATAGCCTCGCTGAAAGCCTTTTATCACTATATGTTTCAGAAAGGTATCATTAAAGAAGATGTATCACAGCGTTTAAAAGCACCTAAAATAGAAAAGAGAATTCCGGAGATTTTATCTACTGCAGATGTGATTAAGCTTTTAGAGCAGCCTAAGGGGGATACACCGAAAGAGATTCGCGATAAGGCAATGTTAGAGCTTTTGTATGCTACAGGAATTCGTGTGACGGAGCTTATCACACTAAAGGTTTCAGATATAAATTTGAAGTTGGGATATATTGTTTGTAAGGATACATCCAAAGAAAGGGTCATTCCTTTTGGAAAGGAAGCAAAGAAAGCCTTGTCCCGTTATTTGGAAGGGGTAAGAGATGCGATGATAGATGACCCGAAATCGATATATTTGTTTGCTAACTGTTCAGGAAAGCCTATGAGCAGGCAGGGATTTTGGAAATTGATTAAGGCATATGCAGGCAAGGCGGGGATTAAGGCGGATATTACACCACATACCTTGAGACATTCGTTCGCGGCACATTTAGTGGAGAATGGCGCTGATTTAAGAAGTGTACAGGAGATGCTGGGACATTCGGATATTTCTACTACACAGGTTTATGCCAATATGCAACACAACAGAATACGGGAAACCTATGACAAGGCACACCCAAGAAGATAATATTGAATATTGCCGGATTAATAAACGCTTCATCGTGGTTGAATACGATGAAGCGTTTGTTGCGGTGTACCATACTATTATTCGTAATCGGCAATATCATAAATCAGTTTTTCGGAAGCTTCCCATCCTAAGCAGGCGTCAGTAATGGACTTTCCATAAACACCTTCCCCCACTTTCTGGCTGCCTTCTACAATGTAGCTTTCAATCATAACACCTTTTACCAGGTTATGAATATCAGAATTTAACTTTCTGCTGTGCATTACTTCCTTTACAATGCGAACCTGTTGTTCAAACTGCTTACCGGAATTGCTGTGATTGGCATCAATAATAGCGGCCGGATTCTTTAAATCCCGTTCATTATACAGGCTAAGCAGGAGATTTAAGTCTTCATAATGATAGTTGGGAAGATTTTGTCCATGCTTGTTGGTGGCACCACGAAGAACGGTATGGGCTAAGTCATTTCCGTTGGTCGCAACTTCAAAGCCACGATAAATGAAGGAGTGGGGATGCTGTGCTGCGTAAACGGAGTTGAGCATAACCGTTAAATCTCCACTGGTAGGGTTTTTCATTCCGGCGGGAACGTCAAAACCGCTGACGGTCATACGGTGCTGTTGGTCTTCTACGGAGCGGGCACCAATGGCAACATAAGATAAAATATCGGAAACATAACGCCAGTTTTCGGGATAGAGCATTTCATCTGCTGCTGTTAGCCCGGATTCCTCAATGGCGCGAATCTGCATTTTTCTCATGGCAATCAGACCGGCTAAAAAATCCGGTTTTTTTTCAGGATCGGGTTGATGTACGATGCCTTTGTAACCTTCTCCTGTGGTTCTTGGTTTATTGGTGTATATTCTGGGAATCAGAATCAGTTTGTCTTTTACTTTTTCATTGACTTTGGTAAGACGTGTCACATAGTCGCAGACTGCTTCCTCATTGTCAGCAGAGCAGGGACCGATGATGACCAGAAATTTGTTACTTTTCCCCGTAATGACATCACGGATTTCCTGATCACGTTCTTCCTTTAACTTTACGAGATGTTTAGGGAGTGGAAACTGCTCCCTGATTTCATCGGGGGTAGGTAATTTTTTTATAAATTCAAATGACATAATTAATTCCTCCTGGATGTAAGCCCTGTTCATTATAATATAGAAAAATTTAAAGTGCAAGAAAAATAGGGGCAGAATACTTGCAATAGATATGGAAAAAGTGTAAAATTGCAAGGTATATAAAAATATCAGAATTTAATATTTACAAAAAGGATGGAACAATAATGGCACTGAGTAAGAAACCGGTAACAGGTATGAAGGATATTATGCCTGAAGAAATGCAAATAAGAGACTATGTTATCAGCGTAATTAAGGAAACTTACGGAAAATTCGGGTTTTCTTCCATTGAAACCCCTTGTGTAGAAAACATTGAAAATTTGAGCAATAAGCAAGGCGGCGAAAATGAAAAGCTGATTTTTAAAATATTAAAAAGAGGCGAAAAGCTGAATTTAGAGACTGCACAGACAGAAAAAGATCTGGTAGACGGCGGACTCAGATATGACTTGACAGTTCCGCTTGTTCGTTATTATTCTAATCATGCAAATGAATTACCGTCACCATTTAAAGCGTTACAAATGGGCAATGTATGGCGTGCTGACAGACCGCAGAGAGGTCGTTACCGTCAATTTATGCAGTGTGATATCGATATTTTGGGAGAACCTTCCAATCTGGCTGAAATTGAGCTGATTCTGGCTACGACCACAACACTCGGTAAGCTTGGTTTTAAAAATTTCCGGATTCGTATTAATGAGAGAAGAATTTTAAAGGCAATGGCGGCTTACAGTGGTTTTGCACAGGAGTCTTATGACAACGTGTTTATTACACTGGATAAGATGGACAAAATTGGACTTGACGGCGTAGAAAAAGAGCTTTTGGATAGCGGTTTTGAAGCAGAGAGCGTAGAGAAGTACCTCGGACTGTTTAAAGGAATGGGAAACAATGCGGATGGTCTTTCTTATCTTGCCAAAGAACTGGAAGGCTTTTTGGAAGAAGAAGTAAGAGTAAGTCTTCAGGAAATTATAGACAGCGTAAGTGCTACCAGAAATGCTGATTTTGAACTGGTATTTGATCCTACTTTGGTAAGAGGAATGTCTTATTATACAGGTACTATTTTTGAAGTTGCCATGCCTGAATTCGGCGGAAGCTGTGGTGGCGGCGGACGTTATGACAAGATGGTAGGAAAGTTTACGGGAAATGATGTGCCTGCCTGCGGATTTTCCATCGGTTTTGAAAGAATTATTCTTCTTTTGATGGAAAGCGGATTTAAAGTACCCACACAGTCTGCTAAGGTTGCTTATCTGATTGAAAAGGGAATTCCCGGTGAAGAACTTTGCAAGGTCATTGCACAGGCTCAGGAAGAAAGAAAAGATGGCACACAGGTATTGGTTGTGCGCATGAACAAAAATAAAAAATTCCAGAAAGAACAGCTTGGTAAGGAAGGGTATACTGAGTTTAAGGAATTCTACAAAAATCCTCTCAAATAATGGCAGATACGGAGCGTAGACATGGCAGTTTTATATTACGCAGATTTTTCTTCCATGAATAAGGAAAAGCTGATAAAGGAATACCAGGGTAAGGTTGATAAACAACGTCTGGCAAAAATTATGCGCACCAAAGCCGTTAAGGCAAAGGTGCGTAGTTTGCTTGCAGGATATCTTTTGCAGAGAGCAATCAGGGATTATTTAAGTGAGGCATCAGGCCATGCACAGTCTGATTCAAAACAGGAGACTTGGCAGGATGAGGCAGTAATCGATTTGAAATACAGATATGGTGAGCATGGCAAACCTTATCTTAAAGATTATCCCGGACTTTACTTTAGTTTATCCCATTCGGGAGATGTGGTAGCCTGTGTTTTGGCAGAACAGGAAATTGGTCTTGATGTTCAACAGCATGTGAAAATTAAGGAAGGACTTGCACGAAGATTCTTTACAGAGGAAGAAAATGCTTTGCTTGCAGAAGCAGCAGGTGTGCAGGCATACGAACAATTGTTTTTCAGAATGTGGAGCATTAAGGAAAGCTACATTAAATATACCGGTTTGGGAATGAAACAGGGACTTGATACTTTTTCCATTGAATGGGAAAATAAGTTGGTTTGTGACAGAAAAAACAAGGTGGCTTTTGAGGAAATTAAGTTAGACGAGCTGCCTGAATATGCCGTCAGTGTCAGTATGAAGGAAAGAGAAGAAATCCGGATTGTCAGGCAATGAGAGGCAATGAGAGGCAATGAGAGGCAATGAGAGGAAGCAAACTATATTGACAAACTGTATTGATTTTGCTATAATTTCTTTGGAGACTCAACTTTTGTGGAAAGTCTGTCAGGGAGAAAGCGTCATTGACTGAAAGCGCATTTCAGATGAGTAGTAAGTTTGGGAACACTCCGGTAATACTACAATTGTATAGTAAAAGCGGATACGTTATGTATCAATGCGGGTGGCACCGCGGGTTAAATTTTGTTTACTCGTCCCGGGAATATGA
>CAYWHY010000056.1:0-8934 GCA_964458255.1 uncultured Lachnospiraceae bacterium
CAAAAAAAGCGGTAGCCTCTGAAAGGAACATTTCAGAGGCTTCTCTACCGATATCAGTCAGAGTGCCGGCAACCTCGCGATAAGGTGTTGCATATCGCTGAGATAAATATCGTTGACTTGCTGCCAGTTCACCGTCAGGTCCGCCAAACTGACTTATAATATCCTGTGCCAGTTTGGCATTGGGTTCTTTGATATTTACAGGAAATTGCAATCTTTTTTCATAACTCCACATAAATTAACATCCTCCTTCCCACGGCCATGGCTGAGTAACCCATTTCCATTCATCCTGCATGCATCCGTCAGCGTCTGAGATTCGTAAAGGACCGAATTTCATGTTGTACTCCCTCATTGCCTGATTTTTCATGCGAACATAATGACTTAAATAATCCATTGCTTCTTTATCGGTAGGGTGGGTATCCAAATATAATGTCATTTCGACAATAACAAAATCGATAACACCAATATCATGAAAGAGACGTTCTTTTTCAGTATTTATTCTGCCATTCATTTTACACATCTCCTTCCTGTAAAAGGTTTTTCCAATTCAGGGAAAATGGTACCTGTCATGTATGCTTCATCTAAATTTTCAAATATTTTGTCGAGATGTTGCCATGGAACATATCCCATAGCGAGTGGGAAACGTTCAAAATATTCATTAAAACTGTAATCCTGCATAATTTCCTCTCATAAAATAACAACTGTTTTAATATTATAATATGATAAGGGAAAAAATATGGTTCTAAACGAAGGCAAAGTTTTCATTGCTTTTTTATATTCCCACAATTAAATCCTTGATTTCCTTGCAGGTTTGTGTAAAAATAACATAGGAGCAGAAAAAGCTTATCATCATGCAAGGAAAGGGAAAATGTTCTATGGGTATGCGTGGAATTGATACACAGGTACGTAAAGATAGAAGGCGCATCTTCAAAGAAGTTGCCAATCTTGCATATACATCTCAAAATTTAAAGGATGATATTGAGGCATTACCATATAAAATAGTGGATTACGACGAATCGGAATATGAGAGTATTTATCGGGAAAGAGCCATTACAAGAGAGAGAATTCGGCTGGCGATGGGACTTTCTCTTCGCCCTGAAAATATACCTGTGCACCTGACACAAGGCCTTGAGGAAAGTAATATTGATGAAAAGTATTATGAACCACCCTTAATGCAGGTAATACCATCTGCATGTAATGCCTGTCCGGAAAACCGGTATGATGTTACAGATAAATGCATGGGATGCACAGCGCATCCTTGTAGAGAAGTTTGTCCCATGGGTGCCATGACAATGAAAAATGGTAAATCTGTTATTAATCAGAAAAAGTGTATCCAATGTGGCAAATGTAAGATGGTATGCCCTTATGATGCTATTTCACATCAGATCCGGCCATGTCTTGACCACTGCGGTGTAAATGCCATAAAAAGCGATGTTAAAGGACGGGCATATATTGATCCTGATATTTGTTTATCTTGTGGTCAATGCATGGTAAGCTGTCCCTTTGGTGCCATTGCAGATAAATCACAGATTTTCCAACTGATTCGGGCTATACAATCAGGAAAGAAAATCATTGCGCAGCTGGCTCCGGCATTTGTTGGTCAGTTTGGTAAAAGCATATCTCCGGATATGATTAAAGAGGCACTGAAAAAACTGGGTTTTTTTGATGTGTATGAAACGGCAATCGGCGCAGACATAGGGGCAATGGCAGAAGCAGAACATTATGTAAAAGATGTGGCAACGGGGAAATTGCCTTTTTTACTTACCAGTTGTTGCCCATCATGGTCAATGCTTGCAAAAAAGTTTTTTCCTGAGACCATTGATAAAATTTCCAATGCATTGACACCTATGGTTGCTACAGCACGTGAAATCAAAAAAATGTATCCTGATGCCAGTGTTGTATTCATAGGACCTTGTGCATCTAAAAAGCTTGAGGCTTCCAGAAGAACAGTGCGTTCCGATGTTGATTTTGTAATTACCTTTGAAGAACTGGCTGGTATGTTCGAAGCCAAAGGAATTCTGCCGCAAGAAATGCATGCCGGGGACAAGCTGAATGATGCAACGTCGGCAGGAAGAGGCTATGGTGTGGCAGGTGGCGTCGCCAGCGCCATTGAAGAATGTATCAGAGAATATTACCCGGACACCGAGGTTAATATAGAACATGCTGAAAGTCTTGTGGAATGTAAGAAGATGCTGATGCTTGCCAAGTCAGGTCGAAAAAACGGTTGTCTGATTGAAGGAATGGCATGTCCGGGTGGCTGTATTGCCGGTGCAGGAACCAATATCCCTATTCCACAGGCAATGAAAGAAGTGTCAGAATTTAAGGCGACAGCTGATAAAAAGATTCCGAACCCCCAAATATACACAAAAGAGAAATAGTTTCGCGGCAACAAGTTTACCGAATATGCCTACAGATGGCAGATTGAGAGGGAAAAATGACTAAAATAAGAACAAGATTTGCACCCAGTCCGACTGGAAGAATGCATGTAGGAAATTTAAGAACGGCACTTTATGCTTATCTGATTTCAAAGCATGAAGGCGGTGATTTTATTCTTCGTATCGAAGATACTGATCAGGAACGTCTTGTGGAAGGTGCAGTGGATATTATCTATAGAACACTGCAAAAGACAGGTCTTGTACATGATGAAGGCCCTGACAAAGACAAAGGGGTAGGTCCTTATGTACAGTCCGAGAGACAGGCACAGGGTATTTATTTAAAATATGCAAAGGAATTAGTCGAAAAAGGAGAGGCATATTATTGTTTCTGTGATAAAGAGAGACTTGCAACCTTAAACAGAGAAGTGGCAGGCAAAGAAATCAATGTGTATGACAAGCATTGTTTATCTCTTTCCAAGGAAGAAGTAGCAGAAAAATTAGCAGCAGGCATGCCTTATGTTATCAGACAAAACAACCCCACAGAAGGAACAACTACTTTCCATGATGAAATTTATGGTGACATTTCCGTAGATAATGCAGAGCTTGATGATATGATTCTGATAAAATCAGATGGTTATCCTACCTACAACTTTGCAAATGTGGTAGATGATCATTTGATGGGAATTACTCATGTAGTTAGAGGAAATGAATATTTGTCCTCTTCACCTAAATATAATCGTCTGTATGATGCGTTTGGATGGAAAGTGCCTGTTTATGTGCATTGTCCCCTTATTACAGATGAGCAGCATCAGAAACTTAGTAAAAGATGCGGACATTCTTCTTATGAAGATTTGATTGAACAGGGATTTTTAACAGAGGCAGTAGTAAACTTTGTTGCACTTTTGGGATGGAGTCCCAGTAATAATGAGGAGATTTTTTCCTTGGAAGAGTTGGTAAAAGAATTTGATTATCGGCATATGTCCAAGTCTCCTGCCGTATTTGATTATACAAAATTAAAATGGATGAACGGTGAATATATAAAAGCTATGGATGATGATAAATTCTACGAAATGGCAGAGCCGTATTTAAAGAAAGCGCTGACCGGAAAGTTTGACCTTAAGAAAATTGCTTCCATGGTAAAGACCAGAATCGAGATTTTCCCCGATATTTATGAACTGGTTGATTTCCTTGAGGAACTTCCTGATTATGACACTGCAATGTACGAGCATAAGAAAATGAAAACCAACAAGGAATCTTCTCTTGAAGTTTTAAAGGAACTTTTGCCCAAGTTAGAGGCTCAGGAAGATTACTCTAATGATGAATTGTATCAGCTTCTCCTGTCTTATGTAGAAGAAAAAGGGTGCAAAAACGGTTATGCAATGTGGCCGGTAAGAACAGCGGTATCCGGTAAACAGATGACACCTGCCGGTGCCACGGAAATCATGGAACTATTGGGTAAAGAAGAGTCCTTAAGAAGAATCAGAAAGGGTATTGAATTACTTGAAAATGCATAATAATATGCAAATTACAAAAAATACAGCTAAATGCAGTACCGGCGATATGCAACAAAAAGCAATTTGCCATATATCGGGACCGGCCAGAGTGTTGGCAGGTCCCGGGTCAGGCAAAACATTTACCATCATTCATAGAATTAATCATCTGGTAAAGGAAGCAAATATTATACCAGACAAAATACTATGCATTACATTTACCAAGGCGGCAGCGCTTGAAATGCAGGAGCGCTATTTTAAGCTTGAAAAACAAAATGGACATTTGCCTGAAAATGTTCAATTCGGAACAATTCATAGTATCGGTTATCACATATTAAAAGAATCCGGCGAATTTCGCCAATATTCCCTGATAAAAGAATCAGACAAAAGAAAATTTTTGGAAATAATTTTGCTAAACAAAGGTCTGCCTGAATATGCAACACAGGGGACTATCTCACATATTTTAGATGCTGTTGGGAGAAAGAAAAACGGTCTTTCCTATATACAGGAAGAACTTTTAGAAGAAGAATGTTTTGAAGCGATTTATAAAGATTACCTTGGTTTTTTGAAAGAAAGACAATTATTTGATTTTGATGATATGATTGCAAATTGTCTGAAACTTTTCGAAAACAATATTGTTTTAAAACGCAAATGGCAGGAACGTTATTCATATCTTCTGGTAGATGAGTTTCAGGACATCAACGAAGTACAATACCGACTTATCCAAGTGTTAGCAGCACCTCAAAATAACCTTTTTGTAGTAGGTGATGATGACCAGTCTATTTATGCCTTTAGAGGTGCGGCACCGGGCATTATGAAGCAGTTTGAATCTGATTATCCGCAGGCACTTCTTTTACAGCTTACGGAAAACCATAGAAGTTGCCAAAAAATTGTTTCATTTTCCAATAAAATCATTGCTCAAAACATACAAAGAATAAATAAAAAATCAATTGCAAAAAAATGTGGCGGAGAAGTAAGTATTATATACCGAGAAACAAGAAAAGCTCAAGAACTGCAGATAATTAATGATATAAAAAAACTGACCGAACAGGAGCTTTCAAAAAGTGCACTTATTGTCAGGACTAATTCAGAAGTATCACAGTATATATCACTATTAAAAACTCACAAAATAAAGATAAGAGAAAAACAGCAGAAAAGTAAAAACCTTCTTTGCCATTTTATCAGAGAAGATTTTCAGGCTTTTTTACAATTTTGTCAGGAAAAGCCAAAACGAAGTGATTTTCTTAAAATTATGAATAAACCGGAGATGTACTTAGCAAGGCAGGCATTGACAAAGGAAGAGGTATATGAGCCGGATTTACTTCAATATTATAGCAGAAATCCTCAAATGCAGGAAAAAATAAAAATACTGTTTAAGCATTTTGAATATGTAAGGGAAATGTCTTTTTTTACGTCCATACGCTATTTCAGAAACATTATAAAATATGATGATTATTTAAGGAAGAAAGCGGTAAACATTCGTGAATTTGAAATGTTTAAGGAAACTGCGGACGAACTTTCAGAACTGATGAAACTGCAAAAAAGCGGAGAGAAATGCGAAGCTTTTTTTGAAAGATTGGAAAATCTGATAATAGAAGGAGCGGATGTATCTTTGAGACCAAATTCTTCTGAACAGGATAATAATTTTGCTCAGGGAATTTCAGTTATTACCATGCACAGCTCTAAGGGGCTTGAATTTAATCATGTATTTTTACCGGATGTAAATGAAGGTGTGATTCCTGGGAAACAATGCAAGGTAAAAGAAAGTATAGAAGAAGAAAGAAGACTCCTGTATGTTGCCATAACAAGAGCCGAAGAATTTCTTTCAATCTATTATACAAAAGAGCGCGGACGCAAACCTTCACGTTTTTTAAATGGTCTTATTCCTCATCAATAAGTTCATCAAATTCCGCATTGTCAAGATATTCATCAAAAGCATCTGCAACCATATCGTATTCTTCATCATCCTCGATATACATTAATTCAGGTTCTGCATCAGAATTATTTTCATCTTCGCTGTAGCGGTAGAACCATACCATGCCATCATGATTCTCTCCGTCTTCATCTAACGGAAGAAGAACAATATAATCCTGTTCTTTTATGGTCAGGATAGTGACGATTGCACATGTAACAGAAGTGCCATCTTCTAAATCAAGGGTTACCGTCATCTCTTCGCCATCAGTTTCCAGGGATTCATAGTTTTCCTTATTCTCTTTTGCCATAGAAGCCTCCTTGTATATGTTTATAAAATAATCTGCTTATATTTTACTAAGACCTGCAATAATAATCAACATTTTTCACACATAGAATCTTTTTTATGTTATCATAAAGAGTGAAAAAAGATTCCATTGTCATAAATGGTTATTACATCAGGAGGCTGCATGAAACATAATTTGAAAATTTCTTACTATAAACCTGATAAACAAGGTGCATTTCCGATAACAAACGGATATTGTTTTGCTGCAGAAATGGAATCAGAAAAAGAAAACGGCGTTTTATTATATGCCGGAAACAGAGAGGTGGTTCGTATTCCCTTTTCCAAAGAAGGTAAGTGCGGAACTCTTTATGGTGTCATAATCGAAACACCTGGGAAAAAATTTCCGTTTGCTAAATATAATTTCTATGAGGGAGAAAAGATTTTTACAGATCCCTATGCAAAGGTTGTTTCCGGCTTGGAAAAATGGGGGGAGCATAATCAAAAAAGAGAAACGTTCGGAGTGCTTATTGAGGATGTGTTTGACTGGGAAAACGACAAGCCCTTAGAGTTTTCAATAAAAAACAGTGTGCTTTACGGATTGAATGTTCGTGCATTTACCATGCACAAAAGCTCCTGTGTGAAAAACAAAGGTACTTTTGAAGGAATTGTCGAAAAAATTCCTCACTTTAAAAAAATAGGTATTACTATGGTTGAGCTTATGCCGGCGTATGAATATGAAGAGTGTATGGGGGATGAAATAAACAGAAATCTTGAAAGAAAACGTGTAAATTGCTGGGGTTTTCAAAAAGGCTTTTATTTTGCTCCCAAAGCTTCTTACAGTATGGAAAGACCGGACATATCATTCAAAAAGATGGTAAAGGAATTGCACAAAAATGAAATAGAGATAAGTATGCACTTTTATTTTCCACCGGAAAGTAATCCTTCCCATGTGATTGATGTGTTGAGATATTGGGTAACCGAATATCATATTGATGGTGTACGTCTTAGCGGGTTTCACATTCCACTTGTACTGATTGCCGCAGATCCTATGCTTAAGACAACAAAAGTACGAAGTGCATATATTCCGACAGAAGAAATTTATGGGGATATTCCCCCTGTTTACAGGCATCTTCTTGAAGATAGCCCAAATTTCAGAAGCGATATGAGACGCTATTTAAAAGGTGATGAAAACCTTGTCAATCAGGTAATGTACCATCAAAAAAATAATTCTTCCTTTCATGGTATAGTAAATTATATCGCAGATTATGATGGATTTTCACTTTTTGATCTTGTTTCTTATGAACATAAGCATAATGAAGCAAACGGAGAAGAAAACCGTGATGGTACTGATTTTAATTACAGCTGGAATTGTGGGGCAGAAGGTGAAAGCCGCAAAAAAAATATTATGAATCTTCGAAAAAAACAGTTAAAGAATGCATTAGGCTTTGTTTTTCTGTCGCAAGGTGTTCCTTATCTTTTCAGTGGAGATGAATTTGGCAATACAAGATACGGTAACAACAATGTATATTGTCAGGATAATGAAACAGGTTTTGTGAAATGGAAGAAAAATCAATTTTCAAACGATATTTTACAATTTACATGTGATATGATACTGCTTCGTAAAAATCATTCTCTGCTTCATAGAGAAAAAGAATTTCAACTGATGGACTCACATGCCTTCGGATATCCGGATATCTCTTATCATGGAACGGAAGCATGGCGACCGAATGTTTCCTATACCAGTCGTATGTTTGGAATTATGATCTATGGCAAGTATGCGGAAGAAAAAGAAGCGGAATCTCTTTATATTGCTTATAATATGCATTGGGAAAAACAGGAACTGGCGCTGCCCAAGCTGCCGAAAGGAAAAAAATGGGTGAAAATTATGAGCACTGCGGAAGAATATAACGATAATGATGTTCCGGAAGAAAATAAAATTCTTGCAGAAGGAAGAAGTATATCTTTGTATTGTTCAAAAACGGATATATCCAAATATAAAGAAAAATCTTCAAAAAGTGAAAAGGACAGCATTAAAAATGAAAGCGTGGAAACATTTTAAGACGATTACCCGTCACAAGATACAGGTTATGAAAGGCTGTTTTAAGGTAGGATTGTATAGGCAGGGACTGTTGCATGATATGTCAAAATACGGTCCGACAGAATTCCTGGTTGGGGTACAATATTACCAGGGCAACAGAAGTCCCAATAATGCAGAGAGAGAAGCAATCGGTTATTCATCTGCGTGGCTTCACCATAAAGGCAGAAACAAACACCATTATGAGTATTGGATTGATTACAGCACCAGGGGCATCCCCGGTGGTATGGCACCTGCACCCATGCCTGATAAATATATTGTGGAAATGCTGATGGATCGCATTGCTGCCTGTAAGATATATAATGGATCAGCGTATACGCAAAAGGATCCGCTGATATATTATTTGAAGGGGAAAGAGAATGCACCTATACATCCGAAAACAAAAAAAATGTTAGAAATGTTGCTTAATATGATAGCGGATGAAGGCGAAGAAAAAACGTTTGCCTATATAAAAAAAGAAATATTAAAGGAAAAAAAATAGACATAATAACTTTTTATTTCTATATTGCATATGATAAAGCATAGAAATAAGGAGTGATAATACTATGAATTGTTTATGGTTATTAGTTTTACTTTTTTTCTGCGGTAATAATAGCGGATGTTGTGTACAGAGTCGCGAAAGTAAGAAAGAATGTAGTTGTGAATGTACCAACAACCGTAGGGATCGTGATGATAATTGTGGATGTAACAGTAACAATCGCCGCGACAATGATGATGAAGACTGCGGTTGCATGAATCCTCGCAACGAATCACGTTTAGAGCCCAGAACATTTACAAGTT
>CAYWHY010000057.1:0-8691 GCA_964458255.1 uncultured Lachnospiraceae bacterium
TCCCGAAAATAAAGGTTTTTAAAGAAAAAATAGGTAGTAAATTTGACACTACCTTATTAAGTGGGGAGGTAATTACAATGGATAATTATAACAAAGAATTAGAAAAAACTTGCTTGAAGCAATCAAACAAAAAGAACAGGCGGATAAACAATTACTGTCTTTGGAAATTTTTGTAGGTTATTTGATTTCAATGATTTTTATATCATTCGTATTCGTTGCTTCGTTTGTTCAAATGGCAATTTGGTTAAGGATTGTCCTTATTGGCATAGGTTTTATTTCGTTTGCAGCCGGTATTGGATTTACAATCAGAATTGAACAGACAGCAGGTTACTATGAATGTGCCAAATGTGGATACAGATATGTTCCTTTATACAAAAGTGTACTTATGTCAATGCATATCAACAGAACAAGATATATGAGTTGTCCGAAGTGCAATGAAAAGTCTTGGCAGAAAAAAGTGATAAGCAAGGAATAATCATTTTAGGTTGCGGTGTTTGCGGTTGATGCGTCTCCGTATGATGAAAAAGTAATTGCACAGCAAAATTCCGAAAAATATGAATTTTGGCAAAAAGTATTGATGGGTGTCGTGGGACAAAAAGCGTGAGGATTTGAATCATACCGGTGTACACAAACTTAATCATTGTATGGGAGCAGTGGATATTAAAAAGCAAGCTATTGTATAGGTTCTGTTGTAGGTCCACATCCTTTTCCCATGATGGTTAGAGATTTTCAGAGCGTGGTAGGGGTTGAGGCGAGAGAACAGTTTTTGGAAATGTCTTCCGGCCCGGAGCATGCCTTTTTATTTATCAAGTAAAAATGTTTACTCTATTGTGTTATAATATGCTTCCAGTCTGGGCCTGCATTTTAAAAATAGTTTTCCGATTTCCGGATCAAAGTGACTCTCCAAGGATTCTTCAATAATCATAAATGCATTGTCAAAATCCATTTTCTCTTTATAACAACGTTTGCTTACAAGTGCATCAAAAACATCGGCAAGTGCCATAATTCTTGCCTCCGGTGGAATTGCGAGACCGGAAAGCTGTTTAGGATAGCCATGTCCATCCCATTTTTCATGATGATAATGTGCCACGTTTACAGCAATTTTTACAAATGTTTCATCTTCAATCCCACTTAAGATTTGTGCCACAATCTCTGCCCCTTTTTCGGAATGCTTTTTCATTTCCTCATACTCTTGTGGAGTATACTTGCCGGGCTTTCGTAAAATATTGTCATCCACTGCAATCTTACCGAGGTCATGCATAGGTGCTGCTTTAATGACATCTCTTAAAAATTCATCCGTAAAGCCGTATTCTTTGCCAACTGATTTTAATTCCTCTGCAAAAATCTGGATTACTTCGCTGGTCCTTTTTACATGGCCGCCGGTGTTTGTGTCGCGGTTTTCTATAATATCCGCCATTCCAAGAACCATACGTTCCTGAAGTTTATTGACATAGGCTGTTTTTTTCTGTACTTCTTTTTCAAGAACATCATTATAATTGTTAAGTAGACTTAAATATTTTTGTTGTCTGGTATCATCTGCTATTTCAATTAAATAGCCGTTTATCCTGTGCCCTTTCGAGGGATGAAGTGTTTTAAGAGAACAAGCTAATATTCTTTCTCCTGATTCAATCAGACATTTCTTTTCCTGAACAGTCAGATCATTTAATACTTCTCCGTACTGTTCATACAAAAGAGGTGTCTCCTTTTGATTTAAAGGGGTATCCACTTTCTGGTTTTCTAATTCCGGTAAAAAAACCTTTGCCATATCATTACAGCTTACAAAACGTCCCTTTTCGTCAAATGCGAGATATCCATTGGTTACACTTTCGTCCAGAGAATTAATAATATTTTCTCCAATTTCATATTTTCCAATTCTACGAATCAGCAGCAAAATCAGAAATTCTCCTAAAAGATAAGCAAATACTATCACATCCGGCTCCTGTCCTATGGTCCGTCTTGCCAGATAACATAAAATTGTTGCAATTTCAATCAGCATTAGGTACAGAATGACTTTTTTGGGTATATTCTTTTTCGTAACCAGAGAGTGAAATATAACACTAATGGTAATCAGCATACTGCCGAATATAAACAGAATAAATAGTTTATGCATGGAACCATACTCTTTAATCAAACAGGTCAGACCATTTTTGCTTCCTAAGGTAACACTGGTATAATAATCATTCCGTATTCCCACAGAAAAAGCAAAGTAAAGTACTATGGTACTTAACGAAAGTAACAAGGCAACCAGCCATACGGGCACTTCTGCATGACATAGGTTCATAGTGGAAAAAAGTAAAAAAATTGGAATAAAAACACCACCTAAATAAATGAGTCGGTTTCCTATCAGGGCAGCTTCTAAAGATTGGGAAGTGGATAATGCATAATATCCTATATTTGCTATGATAATCATAACGTACATGAGAAGATAATTGGTAATATTCTGGTTGTGACTAATAACAAGTAACAATATCAACATCACAATAGATGCTATACAGGTTACCGCATATATATTTACTCCCGCTATCATCAGTGTCCGCTCCCTTCTAAATGAGTTGTTTCTTTATCTGTCAGGTAATATTTCATTAACTTATATTATACTTTTTATATAAATGATTTTCAATACAGAACGGAGTCATAGATTGACAGATATATGCAATGAGAAATAAGATAGGGAAGCTGTTTTGGAATCTGATTTTTGGCATTATTAGTATAAAAAGAACCATATCAGGTATAAAATGTCGACCAAATAATTGTTTCATATTAAAACATGTAATAAACTTAGGGCAAATTGCACAAAAAAATGATGTAAAAAATTGACATTTTAACAAATTGGTTAATAAATTTATATTTTTTGAAAAGAAAATCGTATTTTTTTAGTTTCAAAATTATGATAATATCAAAAAGTAAGCGAGGCAGAAAAGTCACGCAGAAAAAAGGAGGATATCTAAAATGAAAAAGAAACTTTTAGGCGCACTTTTAAGTGTAGCAATGGTAGCTTCTTTGTTAGTTGGATGTGGTGGATCTTCTGAAGAAGCAGCAGCACCTGCTGAAGAGGCTAAGACAGAAGAAGCAGCACCTGTTGAAGAAGCTAAAACAGAAGAAGTAGCTGAAGAAGCAGCACCTGCAGAAGCAACAACTTACAAAGTTGGTGTAGCAATTTACCAGTTTGATGACAACTTCATGACATTGTATCGTAACGAAATCGAATCTTATTTCGCATCTCTTGAAACAGATACAGAGAAATATGAAGTAACAATCGTTGACAGTAAGAACGATATGGCTACTCAGACAGATCAGGTTAGAACATTCATCACACAGCAGATGGATGTTATCATTTTAAACCTTGTTCAGACATCTTCTGCTGATACTCTTATCGAAGAAGTAGTAGCTGCTGACATTCCTTTAGTACTTATCAACCGTGAGCCTCTTGCATATGATGAAAGTGGCGCAACAATTGATGAAGCTTACGAAGGAATCATTAACAATGAAAAAGTTTGCTACGTTGGTGCAGATGCTCGTCAGTCCGGTACATTCCAGGGCGAAATCGTTCTTGGTTTAGAGAACAAGGGTGATATCAACGGAGATGGAAAAGTTTCCTACGTTATGATTGAAGGTGACCCTGAAAATATTGATGCTCAGTATCGTACAGAGTTCTCTATTAAGGCTCTTACAGATGCCGGTGTAGAAGTTGAATGTCTTGATGACCAGATTGGTATGTGGGCAACAGATAAGGGACAGGAAATCGCTGCTAACGCACTTGCAAAACATGGTGATGCTGTAGAAGTTATCTTCTGTAACAACGACGGTATGGCACTTGGTGCTTACGCTGCTATCGAAGCTGCAGGTCGTGTAGTTGGTGAAGACATCTACTTATTAGGTGTTGATGCTCTTGATGAATGTCAGGAAATGGTTGCTAACGGAACAATGACAGGTACTGTATTAAATGACCACATTGGACAGTCTCATACAGCAGTTGATGTTGCAATCAAGGCTTTACATGGCGAAGCAATGGATAACTATTACTGGGTTGACTATGTAATGATTAAATAATTTTTAATCACAAGATCTTTTAAGTGGACCGTGTAAAGCGGTCCACTTTTTAATCAAAAAAGAGGAGGTTGCAAATATGTCTGAGTACCGCTTGGAAATGCGTGGAATATGTAAATCCTTTCCGGGTGTTAAGGCTCTGGATCATGCACAGCTTCGTCTCCGTCCGGGTACAGTTCATGCACTTATGGGTGAGAATGGTGCCGGTAAATCTACGTTGATGAAGTGTATGTTTG
This sequence comes from uncultured Lachnospiraceae bacterium, assembly GCA_964458255.1. Classification (GTDB taxonomy): domain Bacteria; phylum Bacillota; class Clostridia; order Lachnospirales; family Lachnospiraceae; genus Suilimivivens. The sequence continues at coordinate 4,284 of CAYWHY010000057.1, forward strand.
GTATCTATAAAATGGATGAGGGGGAAATCTACTTTGAAGGAGAGAAAGTAGATATTGCTGATCCCATGGATGCTTTGAAAAAAGGTATCGCCATGGTGCATCAGGAGCTTCAGCCTATTCCGGCACGTACCGTAGGTGAGAATATTTTTCTGGGTCGTTATCCCATGAAAAAATTTTTAGGATTTATTCCTGTTGTTGATCACAAAAAAATGTATGAAGACACACAGGTTTTGCTTGATAAGGTTCGAATGAATTTTGACCCCAAGCAAATGCTTGGTGAGTTAAGTGTTTCACAGATGCAGTCCGTTGAAATCGCAAAGGCTGTTTCTGCAAACTGTAAAGTTCTTATTTTGGATGAGCCGACATCATCATTAACTCATAATGAGGTTGAGGCATTGTTCCGTATTGTGGAAGATTTAAAGAAGGAAGGCGTTTCCATTGTTTATATTTCCCACAAGATGGATGAAATTTTAAGGATTTCCGACGAAGTTACCATCATGCGAGATGGACAGTACATCGGTACATGGGAATCTGAAGGTTTAACGACTGATTTCATTATTACAAAGATGGTAGGTCGTGAGCTTACCAATCTTTATCCTAAACGTGAAAACGTTCCGGGTGAGGTTGTATTTGAAGTTGAAGATTTCACTTCCATTAATCCCAGAAGTTTCCGTCATGCAGGCTTTCAGCTTCGTAAGGGCGAAATTTTAGGTGTTGGTGGTTTGGTAGGTGCGCAGCGTACCGAATTTATGGAGGGTTTATTTGGTATTCGTTCCCACACTACCGGTAAGATAACATATAATGGTAAGGAAATAAAGATTAAACGTCCGAAGGATGCAATTGATCAGGGTATTGCCATGTTGACGGAAGACCGTCGTGCAACCGGTATCTTAGGTGTTTTATCAGTTGCAGATAACATTTCCGTAGCTTCTCTAAAGAAGTATCTGGATTTGGGTTTCTGTCTGAATAATAAGAAGGTAGAAAAACTTGTTCAGGATAATGTAGAAAAAATGAACATTAAAACTCCTTCCAGTAAGACCCTGATTCAAAGTCTTTCCGGTGGTAATCAGCAGAAGGTTCTGATTGGACGCTGGCTGGCTAATAATCCGGATGTTTTGATTCTGGATGAGCCTACCCGTGGTATTGACGTCGGTGCAAAATATGAAATTTATTGTATTATTGCTGATTTGGCAAAACAGGGTAAGAGTATCATCATGATTTCCAGTGAAATGGCAGAGCTTATTGGTATGTCTGACCGTGTCATGGTTATGTGTGATGGTCGTGTAACAGGCTTTATTGATGGTAAAGATGCTACACAGGAAAATATTATGGAACTGGCTACTCAGTTTGAATAAGGAGGAAAATGGAATTATGAATAACACTAAATCTGTTCCTCAGAAAATTTTGGGCTATATTAAAAACAATCCGATTGTTATTATTTTAACTGTCGTATGTTTAATTGTAGGCTTCAATGTAGAGAATTTCTTCTCCTGGGGTAATTTCAATAACTTAGCTATGAATACTGCAATTCGTTTCATGATTGCGCTTGGTGTTTCGGGTGTACTTATTATTAAAGGTACTGACCTTTCTGCAGGTCGTCAGGTTGGTCTTTCTGCTTGTATCGCAGGTGTACTGTTACAGCGTGCTGATTATAAGGGTCGTATGTTCCCCGATATGCCTGAAATGAACATGTGGGTCGTTTTGCTTATCGTTGTGGCATTAGGAGCATTTATGGGTATTGTAAACGGTGTAATCGTTTCTTATTTAAATGTTCCACCGTTTATTGCAACACTTGGTACACAGACCATCATTTATGGTACAGCCTTAATCTTTACAGATGCCCAGCCTATCGGTGGTTTCCAGAAAGCATATTCAAACTTTGTAAATGGTAAATTATTTGCTACCGAAACATATCCGGGTCTTCCTTATCTGCTTGTTATTGCAGCAGTTGCCGGTGTTATTTTCTGGTTCTTATACAATAAGACAACACATGGAAAATATATGTATGCAATCGGTGGTAATGAAAATGCCGCAGAAGTATCCGGTGTTAATACCCGTAAGAGTAAAATTCTTATTTTTACAATTGCCGGTGTTATGTATGCGTTGGCAGGCTACCTGTTAGCAGGTAAGTCCGGTGGTGCTACTTCCGCACTTGGTAATGGATACGAATTGGAAGCAATTGCAGGCTGTACAATCGGTGGTGTTTCCACAACCGGTGGTATCGGTACTGTAGGTGGTGTTCTTGTCGGAGTTCTCGTATTTGAGCTCTTAAAGATCGTTCTTCAGTTCCTCGGCGTTAATCCTTACTACAACTATATTGTACAAGGTCTCGTTATTGTAATTGCTGTTGCACTTGATATCCGTAAGTATGTAGCAAAGAAATAATACTTTAAGGTGTATTCATCAGAAGAAGGTATTATAAGGTTATAGGATAAAGCTCCCGGAAGATTCCGGGAGCTTTTACTATATGCATTAATGTGCTTGCAGTATTACAAAACTTCAAGTAAACTGAAATAGTAAGTGATATTATACGAGGAGATACTGTTGTGAATTTATATAAACTGGTTTTGGTAGATGATGAGGAAGATGTTCGTGTGTCTATTGCGGAGAAAGTAGACTGGAAAGCGCTCGGCTTTGAATTGGTAGGTTCTTTAAGTAATGGACAGGAAGCTTTGGAGCTTGCAGAACAAACACGGATAGATGTGGTTATGACTGACATTAAAATGCCGTTTATGGATGGTTTGACTCTTTGTGCGAAGTTGAAGGAAAACTATAAAAATACAAAGGTAGTGCTTTATTCCGGATTTGATGATTTTGAGTTTGCGAGAGAAGCCATTCATCTTGAGGTTGAAGAATATCTGTTAAAGCCCATAAGCGCTAAAGATTTGGAAAATGTATTTAGCAAGTTAAAAATTAATTTAGATAAAGAACTTGATGAGCGTCGGAATTTGGAAAATTTATATGATTATTATCAAAAAAGTCTTCCCATGATGAGGGAACAGCTTTTGACGGCAATGCTTGAGGGCAGACTTCCTGAGGAACAGGCACAGGCAATGATACACTCTTACGAAATGGATTTTTTGGCGCCTTACTACTCTGTAGCAGTTCTTTGCCCGGAAACAAGAAGTGAAAACAGGGATTTGTCATCAGGACAGATGCTTGCTCTGTCTTTAATGAATTTGACAAAAGAGTATTTGGAAAAGAATATTGCCAGTTACACCTTTATGTATCTGGATAGTATTGTGGTAATTGCCAGATTACAGAAGTTACAGGAAATACAGGATTTTGTTTATCATATGAATCAGGTATGTAAGATGGGTGGACGTATTCTGGATATGAAAGTAGCTGCCGGTATCGGACAGGCTTATTCAGGGCTGGTTAAAATAGAAACTTCCTATAAAGAAGCAAAGGATGCATTTGGGTATCGTGTGATAGTGGAGGATGATACACAGGTAATTTATATTAATGACGTAGAGCCGAAAGCAAAGCAGGATTTTTTAATGGAAGCAAAAGGTCTTGAAGCACTTATTCACAACATAAAGGTGGGTACAAGGGAGGATTTGGAAGTAGCTATCAATGATTTTATCGAAGAGTTGAAGGTGGATATGGTCTCCGTACAACAATATCAGCTTACCTTTATGGAAACATTAACAGAAATATTAAAACTGGTTCGAAGTCGTCAGCTTGACTCAGCAGAGATTTTCGGAGAAAAATTTGAGCCTTATCAGGAGATTCATAAATTTCATTCCATGGATGATTTTTCTTTATGGCTTCAGGAGAGATGTCATAAAATTCGCCGGATGCTCAGACAGGAAAGAACTGATACTACAAATACCATGACGGAGAAGGCAAAACAGTATGTAGAAGAAAATTATTCCAACAACGCCTTGTCTGTAGAGCAGCTCAGCAGTTATTTAAATGTAAGTGCCACATATTTTTCTACAATATTTAAGAAAAAAGTCGGTATGAGTTTTATATCTTATTTAACAAAAGTACGTCTTGAGCATGCGGTTGAGCTTTTAAACAACACAGATGATAAAAGTTATATTATTGCAGAAAAAGTAGGTTATACGGAACCGAATTATTTCAGTTATGTATTTAAAAAGCAGTATGGGGTATCTCCCTCCAAATACCGTACAAAAAAGGAATCATGATATGAAAAAGAGTCTGCAGTTTATGATTGCAATATCATTTACCCTGATTTCCGTTATAGGTATGATATCTTTAGGTATTATTTTGTATGCAGCATATACCAGAACGGCGGAAGAAGTAACAATTGAAGATAACAGACAGCTTGTAAATCAGGTGGAACTGAATTTGACGAATTATCTGCGAAATATGATGCGTATTTCTAATTCCGTTTATTACAGTGTCATAAAAAACGCGGATTTTTCAGAGGAAAATGTCG
>CAYWHY010000058.1:0-8661 GCA_964458255.1 uncultured Lachnospiraceae bacterium
GCGGCCAGATACGCATCCAGGCTTTCCCAATAAACTCATCCCTGTGAATATTACCGACTACCGGATCACGGCTGTCAGAGCTGTTATTTCTGTTGTCTCCCAACACAAAGTATTCATCTTCACCAAGTGTAATAGGCTCATAAGCCCTACCGGGATCTGTTATCGGCTCTCTTCCATAATATTCTTCAAGAATTTCTCCGTCAATATAAATGTTTCCTTCTTCATCAATATAAACCGTTTCATTCGGCATTCCAATAATACGTTTGATATAATAAGTTTTTTCTGCATAACGAAAAGGGAAAACAATAATGTCAAAACGTTCAGGTTCCGCAAATCGATAAGAAATTTTATCTACAATTAAATTGTCACCGTCACTTAACTTTGGTTCCATGGAACTCCCACTTACTTTAGTTCTCTGTCCCACATATGTAACCACAAGGAAAGTAAGCACCAATACAACCAATAAATAAAGACTGGTACCTAATATATCTTTTAATACCTTCTTCACTGCCACTCCTCCGGACTTTCCAATGTTATTCTGCCAATTTTACCGTTTCTGAAATCTTCCATAATCAGCTGGGAAACACGCATAATATCCGGTTCTCCTCCTTTCAGAACACAGCCTCTGTTTGTACAGATTGCCTTTAAAACTTCATATGTGTCATTGGTTTTTTCTATATTGTATCGTGCTGCAATCAACCCTTGATAATTCTTTTCTATATACTCAATCACAGCAAGTGCCAGTTCATCCATATGAAGAATTTCATCATTAATGGAACCGATCATTGCAAGACGCTCACCTACCTTTTGACTTTCAAAACGGGGCCACAAAATTCCCGGTGTGTCCAAAAGCTCTAAGTTCTTATTTAAACGAATCCACTGCTTTCCCTTAGTGACTCCCGGCTTATTTCCCGTCTTAGCACAGGCTCGACCGGCAAAAGAATTGATAAAAGTAGATTTCCCTACATTAGGAATCCCTGCAACCATAGCGCGAACCGGTCTGTTAATTATACCACGTTTTCTGTCTCGCTCAATTTTATCTTTACATGCTTCCTGCACAAGCCCCTGTATGGATTTAATTCCCATTCCTGTTTTAGCGTTAATAAGCAGAATATGAAACCCTTTTTCCATAAAATAATTTATCCATTTTTCGTTGCATGCATTGTCTGCCAGATCTGCTTTATTTAAAAGAATAATTCTGGCTTTTCCCTTTGCAAGCTCATCTAAATCAGGGTTTCTGCTACTCATGGGAATACGTGCATCCACCAGCTCTATTATTAAATCAATTAACTTAATATTTTCCTGCATCATCCGCTTGGCTTTTGTCATATGCCCCGGATACCATTGATAATTCATGTGTCACCTCTTCTTCTATTTGATTAGTCCCATGCCATCGTCATCACAGGTAAAGTGAAACCATGCCTTTCCTTCTATTGTATCCTCATTCACAGCACCAATATTTCCCGAACGGCTGTCTTCACTGTTATTGCGGTTATCACCCAACACAAAATACTCATTCTCACCCAGCTTAAGTTCTGTCTCAGCAATACCGGCATCCGCTATCTTATCGTAACTTTCATCTTCTGCATAAAATCTTCCGTTAATATATACATACCCGTCAATAATCTGAATGGTTTCTCCCGGAAGCCCAATAACACGTTTTAAATAATAATGGGCATTTTGATTGCCGTTTGGCAAAAAAGCTACAATATCACCGCGTTTAGGAGCCGAAAAACGATACACCAGTCTGTTAACCAAAATTTCTTGTCCATTATATAATCCCGGTTCCATGGAAACACCGATTACTAAAACCTTCATTCCTACAGAATACACAAGCACAAACGCAAGTAGTACAGCGGCAAAAGAATAAAAAAACATCCACAAAATTTCTTTAATTGTGGATTTGCTTATTTTCTTTTTCTTTTCATAAAAAGTTAATCCTTTTTTTCTCGCCATTCTTTTCCACCCGGTTAACTGATAATAAAACTATTTATGATTTTATCACATTTTTACCACAATAGAAAGTAAAAAATAAAGAGTCCGCATGCGCGGACTCTTTGTCCTCTTATTTCACTATTTGACAAGTTCTTTCACTTTAGCCTTCTTACCCACACGGCTTCTTAAGTAGTTCAATTTAGCTCTTCTTACTTTACCTCTGCGAACCACTTCAATTTTTTCTACGTTGGGAGAATGTACCGGCCATGTCTTTTCAACACCCACACCGTTAGAAGACTTTCTTACGGTAAATGTCTCTCTTGCACCTGTTCCCTGTCTCTTTAAAACAGTACCTTCAAAAACCTGAATTCTTTCACGGTTACCTTCTTTGATTTTACCATATACTTTAATGGTATCACCAACTCTGAAATCTGTTACTTCTGCTTTTAACTGAGCAGCTTCGATGTTCTTAATAATTTCGTTCATTTCTTCCTCATTTCTGCGCTTAACCTGCGCTGTAAAATATTTAGATGTTCTTAATACATAAGTAACAGAGGACCATCTCATTTATCACAACATTAATAATTTAACACATAGAACTATAAAATGCAAGTGTTATTTTGGGTTGCTCAAAATTAATTTATGTAACCGGCAAGCAAAATTGTCTCCTCAGTATCGATAAAATCTGTAAATTTCACAACGCCGAGTATGATTTTATATGAGATTCTTTTTTTTATTTTTCTTTTTCCATTCTTTCCTACGACTGCGTTCTTCTCTCTTTGCCTTGCGGATAAAATACTCTTCATTCTCCGTCGCCCACTTTTCATAAAGGTCAGGGCGAAGTTCTTTCGTTCTTTCCAAAGACTGCTCTAATCTCCAATCATCTACCTTAGCATGATTGCCGGATAAGAGAATCTCCGGCACTTTTTTATTTCGCCAGACTTCCGGTCTTGAATACTGCGGGTACTCAAGAAGATAATTACTATGGCTTTCCGAATCTCCTGATTCCTGATTTCCGAGCACCCCCGGCACCATACGGGAAATGGAATCCATTAATACCAGTGCAGGCAATTCCCCGCCGGTTAATACATAATCTCCGATGGAAATATAGTCTGTAACGATTTCCTCTAAAACTCTCTCATCAATTCCCTCATAATGTCCGCAAAGGAAAATCAGGTCCTCTTCTTTGGCAAACTCTTTTGCCATGGACTGATTAAATACTTTTCCCTGAGGGGTTAAGTAAATGACACGGGGGAGGTCTTGCTGTTCTGCGAAACCTTCTGCGTTCTTCCGTTCCATAATTTCCTGTGTAACTGCCTTGTACGCATCGAAAACAGGCTGTGCCTGCATCAGCATGCCTGCACCACCTCCGTAAGGATAATCATCTACTTTTTTATGCTTATTTAATGTATAATCCCTGATATTTACTGCATTTAAAGTGATTGTTCCGTTTTCAAGGGAACGTCCCGTGATACTGGTATTCAGTCCTTGCGTAATCATATCGGGAAATAAAGTTAGTACATGAAAATGCATGATATCTCCTTAGTCTAACAAACCTTCCATCAAATGTACTGTCATTTTGTTTTCTTCCGGTTCTACTTTAATAATACACTGTTTAATCGCCGGAATAAGAACTTCCTTCTGCTCTGTATCCGCAAATTTCTCACAAAGCTCAACGACATAAACATCATTTGCACCGGTAGGCATAACCTCTTTTAAAACCCCTACCTTACGGCCGTCCTCTTCAAAGACGTCCATATCTATTAAATCAGCAACATAATATTCATCTTTGTATAATCTTACAGCGTCCTTGCGCGCCACATACAACTCCTTTTGTCTGTATTTCTGCACATCATCTATATTATCGATACCTTTAAATTTAAGAATAACCATGTTTTTAAAAAATTTAACGCCTTCTATCTCTATCGTAAGCATTTCTTTTCCGGTACCTATCATTACCTGCTTTAATCTTTTAAAACGTTTTGCATCATCTGTCGTAGGAAAAACCTTTACCTCTCCTCTTACCCCATGTGTGGAAGTAATCACTCCCACTTTAAACATATCTTCCATATTTAGCTCCTAATACTTTTCATAATCAACAAAACTTAAAAACAGGGACGAATTAACGCCCCTGTTTCCTTAGACGATCTCTACGTCTACTTTCTTGTTTTCTTTGGTTGATGCAGCCTTTACTACGGAACGGATTGCTTTTGCAATTCTTCCCTGCTTCCCGATCACCTTACCCATATCAGATGCGGCAACGTGAAGCTCAATAGTAACGTGCTTACCCTCATCCTTCTCGGTTACAACAACCTCGTCGGGATTTTCAACAAGTGCTTTCGCAATGACTTCAACTAATTCTTTCATAGTCCACCTCCAAAAGGGCTATCAACAGTTTCTATTTTTCAATACCTGCCTGCTTAAAAATTCTGCTGACAACTTCTGTAGGCTGTGCACCATTTGCTAACCACTTCTTAGCCAGCTCTTCATTTACCTTGAATGTGCTGGGATCAGTGTTGGGATCGTAAGTTCCGATTTCTTCGATGCACTTTCCGTCTCTGGGAGATCTGGAATCTGCAACTACGATTCTATAGAAAGGAGCTTTCTTCTGTCCCATTCTTCTTAATCTGATTTTTACTGCCATTGTTTTCACCTCCGAAAAATTTTAAATAATAGTAAATTTATTTGAATTGAAATTCAAAACAAGTTTAAAAAGGGAATTTCATGCCTCCGAATCCACTAAAGCCACCTCTTCCACGTTTACCGCCCATCATGCCGGACATCTGCTTCATCATCTTCTGCGACTGTTCAAACTGTTTGATAAAACGGTTTACTACCGCAATATCAACTCCCGCACCTTTGGCAATTCTGTGCTTACGGCTGGGGTTTAAAAGCTTGGGATTCTTTCTCTCGGCAGGCGTCATGGAAAGAACAATTGCTTCCGTTCTTGCCAGCTGTTTTTCATCCACCATGGACTCCACATCTTTAAGCTGTTTCCCCATACCGGGCATCATGCCTAAGATGCTTGTAAGACCACCCATATTACGCATTTGTTTCATGCTCTCTAAGTAATCTCCAAAATCAAACTTACCCTTTTTCATCCGGGCAGTCATTTCTTTTTCTTTCTCCTCATCAATAGTGATGTTTTCCTGTGCTTTTTCAATTAATGAAAGTACATCACCCATTCCAAGGATTCTGTTTGCCATTCTGTCAGGATAAAACTGCTCTAAATCGGACAGTTTTTCTCCCATACCGACATACAGGATAGGTTTTCCCGTAACTGCCTTGACGGAAAGAGCCGCACCACCTCTGGTGTCGCCGTCCATCTTGGAAAGAATAACGCCGTCAATGCCGATTTTTTCATCAAAATCCTTTGCTACCGTAACCGCATCCTGACCGGTCATGGCATCTACTACCAAAAGGCTCTGATGTACCTCCACACTCTTTTTGATTTCCTGAAGCTCAGCCATCATATCTTCATCAATATGAAGTCGTCCCGCGGTATCTATGATTACCACATTATGACCGTTCTTCTTAGCATGTTCTATGGAGGCCTTTGCTATATTGGCAGGCTTCTGATTATCTCCCATGGAGAACACATCCACCTTCTGCTTTTCACCATTAATCTGCAACTGCTTAATCGCGGCAGGTCTATATATATCGCAGGCAACCAAAAGCGGTGTTTTGCCTTTTAATTTAAGCTTACCTGCTATCTTGGCAGTTGTCGTTGTCTTACCGGCACCCTGTAGACCACACATCATAATAACAGTAATGGCCTTGCCGGGCTGCATCTGAATTTCCGTGGTTTCAGAACCCATCAAGGCAATCATCTCTTCATTAACAATTTTGATTACCATCTGTCCCGGATTCAGACCATTCATAACGTCTGTGCCGATTGCTCTTTCTTCCACAGCTTTTACAAACTGCTTAACAACCTTGAAGTTTACATCTGCTTCCAAAAGTGCCAGCTTAACTTCTTTCAAAGCGGCTTTTACGTCTTCTTCAGTAAGACGACCTTTGCTTCGCAGATTCTTAAACACATTTTGAAGTTTGTCTGTTAAACTTTCAAATGCCATCTGTTAAAGCTCCTCTAAAATCTGTTCTGACAAACATTTAATCTGCTCTTTCATCTCATCATGCGCCAATGTCTCATTCCCTGTCAGAACACTTATCTCTTCTGTCTTCATCTTAATTGACATAAAACGCTGTACCAGATGAAGCTTATCCTCATATCCCTGTAAAGTGGCATTGCAACGTTTAATCAAATCATGTACACCCTGTCTGCTGATACCATACACCTCGGCAATCTCTCCAAGAGAAAGGTCTCCGAATATAGCATCTTCATATATCTTCTTTTGATGTTCTGTCAGCAGCTCTCCATAAAAATCATACAAAAGACCCTGCTCTACAATTTTTTCCATTACAATCACCTTAGTTAGAATACAACAAAAAAGAAGTGGTGTCAAGTATTTTTTCTTGACACCACTTCTTTAATTTTCACATTTTTAACAAAATAAAACAGCTACCATTTCAACTCAATACTCTTTCATACAGACATTCAAATCGACATCTGTTTCAATTCCCTTAACATGACCTTTTGAAGTATACTGCCATACGGAAAATTCATAAGGGAAATATACCTCGGGATTGTAATAAGCAAACCACTTGTCATACGCTTCTATCTGCTCCATATCAAGCATGATCATAAAGGTTTTTAGATTACCATAGATCATTGGTGTATATCCGGCTTCTTTAATAGTTTCGCAAAAAGCGATACAATTTTCGGTATATTCTTCCTGTGTAAGATCTGCTGTTCTGGCATTGTCTGAAGAAACCTCTTCAATGTCGTATACAATAGGATATGTCACCTCGTAAGATTCAATCATCTCAAGAACAAATTCTGCTTCCTCCACTGCTTCCTTTTGTGTTGTTGCCTGGGTAAAAAAATAAACTCCTGTCGCTATGTCGTTATCAATGGCACCTTTCATATTGTCTTTAAACTGAATATCCTCTGTCATTTTACCTTCGGTAGTTCCTCTGCCTCCAGCACGAATAAAGGCAAATTCTACCCCATCTGAGGCAACCTCATCCCAGTCAATCTCTCCCTGATACCGTGATACATCAATTCCTTTTTTAGAAAGCACCTCATTGGTACCATCTACATATACAAGCTGCCCATTTTCCTGCAATTTAAAATTATCAACAACATAATTATGCTTCTTATATTTATCGGAAACAGGGAAAAAGTTGTACTTTCCGTCTGCATATACAATCACATCATCCGCAAACAAATCACGAAGAACTTCTACCGTAACATCCCCATTATCCAATCTGGTTCTTAAACCGGAAAGAACTTCTTCTTTTCCTTCTGCACTTGCCAAAGCAGAAGCTTCCTGCATATAACGCTCCATATCAGTCTGTGTATAAAGATAGTCTTCACTCCTGGACTTATATTCATCCAGTTCCGCCATAACCTGCATACTTTCATTCTTAAGTAAATAATTCTGTAAAAGAAGCACAATACATCCGGTTAAGGCAGCCAGTGCAATGATACAAAATATTATATTGGTTATGAGACTTGCTCTTTGTTTTTTCTTTTTTCTTATCACTCTTGTATCTTTCATCAAAGCTATTGCCAGCCTTTCTTTCGTAATTATTACTATTATATAATCAAACCGGAATTTTCACAAGATGTACATTTTCCCGTCAAAACCAATCTGTTCCAGCCAGCTTACTTATTCCCCATCTTTTCCAAACCATTCCATTTTTTCACTTAACAAACACTTTACAAAATTTCTCCAAAATAACTCTTATACCCTTCTCCATAAATTTCTGCCGCATCTGTAATAATCATAAATGCAGAAGCATCCTCTTCCTTGACAACCATTTCCACCTTATGTGCCATCTGTTTTTTCACCACACACATTACTATTTTTTTCTCTTTATTTTCATATGCACCATTTCCCTTCAAAAGGGTAACACCAATAGCCACTTCCTCAAGCAGACGTAGTGTAATAGCCTCAGATTTGTCACTGATAATATAAATAAGCTTTGCCTCATCATGTCCGTACAGCACAATATCAAGCACCTTGGAAGTCGAGGCCGCCGCCATAATACTATAAAGCACGGAATCCATATTTCCAAATACCAATCCGCTCAGACCGACAATTACCGCATCAATCATAAGCATCATGGTTCCCGTTTTTAAATGAGGAAGCTTTTGACGCAAGATTTTAATAATAATATCTATTCCGCCGGTTGTTGCACTGTTTCTAAATACAAAGCCCATGCCCACAGCAATAAAAGCACCACCAAAAGCAGCTCCCAGAACGGGTTGTCTTGTCACCGGTTCAAGCCGTCCCAATGTATTGGTAGCTACAGATACAAAGAAAATGGCATACAAGGTAGAGGCTGTAAATTTCAAGCCAAATTTCCAGATGCCCAAAAAAACAACTGGAATATTAAGCAGCAAATATAAGGTACCTGTCTCAACAGGAATTACCCTGTTCAATATAACGGAAAGCCCTGTAAAACCGCCGGGTGCGAGATTGTTCGGGTCAATAAACAGGCTGATTCCCGCGCCGTATATAAAGCATGCCACTGTAATAAAAAAATATTTTCGAAATATATAAAAACTCTTTGATATAGAAATCATTTTCTTTTCCTCCAGGCAAAAAACAAGTCCACACACTCTATAGTATGTGGACTTTATTATTAAATATTTGT